>JANLYC010000368.1:0-2913 GCA_031365435.1 Nocardioidaceae bacterium | reverse complement strand
TCTCGATCCCGGGCTGGTGCCGACGAACCCGCTCGACGTGTGGGGCCGCGGGACCGGGACGCGGCAACTCTTCGAGAGCTGCCTGGCTGCGCTCGCCGATGACGACGGAGTCGGCGTGGTCGCGGTCGGCCTGGACCTGGTCGAGGAGTATGACGGCGACGAGTCGTACCCGCTCGCGATCCAGACGACCCTGGCGGCGACAACCAAGCCGCTGGTCGTGCTGTCCAACGTGGCGGCGGCCGTGGACCAGCAGCAAGCGACCCGGCTGCGGGCGCTCGGGGTGCCCGTTCTCGAAGGCACCGACTCCGGCCTGCGCGCACTGCGACACCTGCTCGACCAGGCGGTCCCGGTTGAGCCGCGTCCGCCCGCGGTCGTGGACCAGAAGCGCGCTGCCCGCTGGCGAGCGAGACTGACCGAGGGCGGGCTCGACACGCTGGCAAGTCTCGCGCTGCTGAATGACTACGGCCTCACGGTCACCCGCTCGGTCGCGGCGGCGACCTTGGAGGACGCCCGCGCCTCCGCAGACTCCGTGGGCTTTCCCGTGGTACTCAAGACAGATTCGCCGGAGTTCCCACACCGAAGCGACGTCGACGGCGTACGGGTGGGGTTGGTCGACGACATCGCGCTCACGAACGCCTACCTGGACATCGCGGGGCGGCTGGGCCCGAGGGTGATCGTCCAACCGCAGATCGTGGGCGGCAGCGAGTTCGCGCTCGGGCTCGTCCGTGACCCGATGCTCGGTCCGCTCGTCGTCGTCGCGGTCGGCGGCACGCTGGTCGAGGTGGTTGCCGAACGAAAAGTGGTCCTGCCGCCGATGTCAGCGTCCACGGTTGCCACTCTCCTCGACGGCCTGCCCGCCGCGTCGCTGCTGCTCGGTGGCGTTCGCGGACAAGCGGCTGCGGATCGTGCCGCGCTGGAGCGGGCTGTGGTGGCGATCGGGCAGCTCGCGGTGGAGCTCGGTGACTCGATCGATGCGCTCGACGTCAACCCGTTGATCTGCGGGGAGGCGGACGCGGTCGCGGTGGACTGTCTCGTCGTACGTCGGTCGAGCGGCTGAGTCAGCCGGTTGCGGGTTGTTCGACCACGTCGGGGAACGGGAGCGCGATCGGGTCGGCCTGCAGCTTGCTCCGCCCGTGCTCGTCGAACCGGTCGAGCCCGAGGTCCGTCGTGTCGACGACGTCGGTCACACCGGTGAGCGCGAGGTCGGCAGCGGCACGGCTGACGCCGGGTCCCCACATCATCCCGTGGCCACCAGCTGCCGCGATCGTCGTGCCCGACACCGGTCCCTCGGCCGCGATCACCGGACCCAGGATCGGAAGGTGGTCGGGCGTGAAGTCGATGGTCGCCGCCCACACGCGGCGCAGTCCGAGGCGTTCGGTCACAGGCAGCAGGGCGACGATCCGCCGTCGCGCTTGTTCGTAGTACGCCCAGTCGAACTCGTGCGCAACGCCGGGCGACTCCGCCGGGTTGCTCATGCCCCACATGAGACCCCCCTCCTCAGGTCGCCAGTAGATCCCCGACGCCACGTCGAAGACCATCGGGACCCGCTCCGGCAGCAGGTCGGGGTGATCTTCGGTCACGACCACCTGGTGACGGGCGCCGCCGGCGGGGATCTTGATGCCTGCTGCCCGGCCGACGGCGGCCAGTGTGGGACCCCCGGTGAGCACGACGCGTTCGGTGGCGATCTCACCGGCCGACGTCTGCACGGCCGTGACGGCCCCGTGCCGGGTCGTCAGCCCGGTGAACGTCGTGCGTTCGTGGACCCGGACCCCCGACGTCACGAGCGCGGCGGTGTAGGCCAGCACGTTGGTCGGTGGGTCGATGTAGCCGTCTCCTGCGGCGTAGGACGCGCCGCGAGTCATGCCCGGCGCCATCGCCGGGTTCATCGCGTCGACCTCGCCCGGTTCGGCCCAGCGGACGTCCAGCCCCAGCGCCTGCTGCATGGCGATCCGAGCCTTGGCGACAGCCACGTCGTCCTCGCTGAAGCACGGCATGAAGTAGCCCTGCTCCACGAAGCCTGAGTCGAGCGGGAGAAGCTCGCGCTGCGAGCGGTAGAACTGCTGGGTGTACAGGCCGAGGCGAACCGCGGTCTCGGTGCCACCCTGAGCGCGCACCATGCCGGCAGCCCGTGAGCTGGCGCCCTTGCCCAACGTGGTGGCCTCTAGGAGGACCACGTCGAGTCCTTCGCGGCGCAGGAACCAGGCGCACCAGGCGCCGATCGTGCCACCGCCGACGACGACGGCATCAGCGGAACTCGGGAGGCCGCTCGTGCTGGTCACAGCACCCCACGCTGACATAGACTGAACAGTCAGTCAAGCCAGTCGCGGATCGTCCACAACCAACGAGACCGAGGTGCCATGTACGGGTTGTCCGACGCCGACCTCACGCTCCAGGCGACGGCTCGAGCCTTTGCCGACGAGCTCATACCGTTCGAGGTCGAGGCCGAGCTGAACCGCGGTGAGCTGGCCGAGGGCATGGTCGACCAGCAGCGCGCCCGGGCGATCGAGCTGGGGTTGTTTGCCACGAACATGCCGACCTCGGTCGGGGGCCAGGGCTGCACGACCGTGCAGCAGGTGCTCGTCCAGGAGCAGGCCGGCCGGGTGACCAACGCGTTGGCCTGGGTGATGGGGACGCCGCCCGCGTGGTGGGCCGAGGTGGCAAGCGACTACCAGCGCGACCACTGGCTGATCCCGACGGTGCGGGGAGAGATGGCGGAGTGCTACGCGATCACCGAGGCCGATGCCGGCTCCGACGTCGCGGCTCTTGAGGCCACCGCCCGTCGTGACGGGGACGAGTACGTGCTCAACGGCGAGAAGTGGCACGTCACGTCGTACAACGAGGCGGCTTACGTCTTCTACCAGGGGGTCCTGACCGACGGCGACCACGCCGGCGAGCACGCGCTGTTCGTCGTCG
>JANLYC010000463.1:0-2754 GCA_031365435.1 Nocardioidaceae bacterium | reverse complement strand
CCCACGCCAGTACACGTGCGCATAGGTTGCCGGCACGATCAGCAACAGCCAGGCAGGGTGAATCGCCAGCACGACCGCGAACGCCCATACCGACAAGGCTTTGTGAGGACGCTGTTCCACGCGCGTGCGGCCCTCGACGAGCCAGCCTGCCTCCACGCTGAGGATCGAGCAGGCACGGATCACGGCGGCGACCAACGGCTCGGGCAGTCCCTGGCCCAGACCTCCGTCGCTCTTGGCAAACGGCGCTGCCACGACAGCCAGGGCGACGGCTGCGATGACGAGAGCGCGCGCCGCTGGGGTCGCGTCCGACAAGCGTGAGCCGGCAGCTGTGTGATGAGGCGTCTTGGTACGTGCGTGTCGGCTCACGTCGTCAGTGTGGCGTACAGCGCGTGTCCGACCCGGGATTGCAGCGGCCCTTTCTGCTGGCATGTCCGCAAGTGGTCCTCGTGGGGGCCGCCCAGGTGGACAACTCATCGTTGGCCCGATCGGGCCGGACCGGAGTCAACCGACGTGTGCGCTGACCCAGTCGAGCAACGCCCGACCCAGGCGCCAGTCCTTGCGGACCCGCGTGAGCAGCTTCGGTGTGTGGATCATCGGCTCGAAACCGTAGGACCGCCCTAGCGTCAAGGACTTGTGCCGGAGCAGGTCGATGCGTGGATGCGACGCCTCGTACCCGCGCGGCGACGTCCTCAGGGTCTCACCCCCGAGCTCCCACCCCTTGCCCACGAGTGCGGCGACCAGCTCGGCGAGTTCTGCTCCGGTGCGGTCGTCGGCGACAGCAGCGCGGATGCGTGCGAGCCGGTCCGGTGGTGCGTCGTAGTAGCCGACACCGACCCGGACGCCGGCGGCGGACACCTGGACGTACCACCCCGTGGACGGCCCGGAGGCGACGAATGCTCCCTGCGCCGTCTTGTACGGCGTCTTGTCCTTGGCGAACCGGACGTCCCGGTAGGGCCGGAATATCTTCGCCTCGCCGAACTCCTCCTGAAGCGCGGCCGTCAACGCGAGCATCGGCTCCTTGACGGCGCAGTCGTAGACCTCTTTGTTGGCCGACCAGAAGGACTTGGTGTTGTCCATCTCGAGGTCGTCATAGAAGTCGAGCGCCTCAGGCGGAAAGCCGGTGAACGTCGTCGTCACGGATCGAGTCTGCCACCCAGGGTCGGCCGACGGTTTCGTCGCGCTCCGGCCGGGTGGTCCCGCGCACGAGACGTCAGCGCCGGTACTTCTCCACCCGCGGATCGGGTGTCTTCGGCAGCAGCTTCGTCTCCGCGTCTGCTACTGGTGTCGGTGGTGCGGACGGCCTGGTTGGCGTCGGCGCGCCGGGTGGCCGCCTCGAACGGATCGGGGGGAGCTGCCGGAGCTGTCGCCGGATGCGTTCGTCGAGGTCCATCTCGCGGAGAAGTCGTTTGACGGTGGACAGCACCGCCGAGTGCAGCTCGAGCAGCTCGCTGCCCGCGTCGGCCATCACGAGATCTTCGAGTCGAGCGCGTGCTTCATGCAGGCCCTCGAGCGCCGCGCGGAGGTCCTGGGGGGTGGCGAGGCTGACGGATCCGGTGGCGTCGGCTTCAGCCTGGACCAGCCGGCCGAACGTCTCGACGGCGGCCGCCAGCTCGCGAAACGTCTCGGCGAGACCGAGAAGCACGTCCGTGGCCCGGTCGTCCTCCAGCCACCTGGCGTCGTGGGTCGCGTCGACAAGCGCCCGGAACATGCCGCGGATTGCGACGGCCGAGTGCTCGAGTGCTTCGAGTCCTTGGCGCAGCCCTGGCCCGACGTCAGGCGTACCCAGGGCGCGGACGTTGAGGCGTCGCCCCTCTTCTGCTCGCACCAGGGCTGCGCCGATGGGCGGGATCTCGTACGTGATCCGACGAGCCTCGCCCAGCCACACCCCCGCGGCACCTCCCACATGCACACCTTCGCGTGGCTGCTGGCTCAGTTCATCGGCGGCACGACGCAGCAGTCCGCCGACCGAGTCGGCCAGTCCGTAGATGGCCCGGCCGGCGTCCGCGCTGGCCACCTTGGGAGGGAACAACAGGTTCGCCGCGACGCCCACAGCGGCTCCGACCAGCGTCTCGGCGATGCGCTGCCAAGCCGCCGACTCCGCGCCCAACGAGCCCACGCCGAGCACGAGCATGCCGCTGATCGCCACTTCGATCAGGTTCGCGCGAAGGCGAAGCGCCTGGCCGATCGTGATGGAGATGAAGATCAGCAGTCCGAGGCTCCACCAGCGAAGGGGTAGGACTGCAGCGAAGGCCACAGCGACGAAGACCCCGGCCACGACCGCCACCACCCGGTCGATGCCGCTGGCGAGGAGCGAGACCGGCGTGACCTGCACGACGAGCATCGCGGTCAACGGCGCGAGAAGCGGCTGTGTCCCTGGGAAGAACAGCGTGCCCACGACATAGCTGGCGGTCGCGGCGACAGTGATCCGGAGCGACCAGAGCAACGCAGCACGGCCGTCGCTCCTGAGTCGGGTCAGCTCGCTGCTGAGCCTTGTTCGCCACCAAGCAGGCACACCTCATCTTGGCAGGACGGGTTGGCCATGATCCCCGGAGACACCCGGCGGCCGGTGCAGGGCCCGCGAGGTGAGGTGAGCGGACAGGTGGCTTCGTTGGCGCGCTCGGAGGGATTCGAACCCCCAACCTTCTGATCCGTAGTCAGATGCTCTCTCCGTTGAGCTACGAGCGCCGGTAGGCCCTCCGCACTGTATCGCGGGTCGGCGGGCCGAATCGAATCGGTTGTCCGGGGCAGCCCACC
>JANLYC010000452.1:0-1885 GCA_031365435.1 Nocardioidaceae bacterium | reverse complement strand
AGAGGGTGGGGAACTTGAGGCGGATGACGACGGTGGAGTCGTCCGGGTCCTCGATTTTGTCCACCATGAGGTAGCTGTTCTGCCGCGCGCTCGACACGCCGGGGGGCGGGAACACGATGCGGCGCCAACTGACCGCGACATCGTGCGCGTCGAGCGGGGTGCCGTCGTGGAATTTCACGCCCGGACGGATTTTAAACGTCCAGGTCAGGCCGTTGTCGGCCGGCGCCGGCATCGCGGTGCAGAGGTCGCAGACGAAGTCGGTCGTGGACGACGGGTTGTCCGGGTTGACCCGGATCAGCACGCTGTAGAACGGCGCCGTCGCGTGCAGCACGGCGTAGGTCGTCTCCTTGTGCCCGTCGAGGCTGGGGCCGCCGTCGGCGGGGATCATGTAGGTCAGGATGCCGCCGCGCTTCGGCGCGTCGGCGGCCGGGGCCGTTCCGGCGGCCAGCAACAGAGACAAGGCGACCAGCAGACCGCGCATCGGATATCCTCCCTGACCGGTGCAGCCTTTGGGCGACCGTGTTGGCGCGACTGATAGCTTGTCCGGAGGACGGTTGCCAGCGGGGCTTTGTCCCGGAGCGGCGGAGGGGTGGCCAGGGCCGCAGGGCCTTGCGCTCCGCGATCGGCCGATCGGGCCGGCCAGGGCCTGCGGCGTGTCCCGGCCTCGCCCTCCCCGTCGAGGGGACCGATCGGATCACAGCGAAGTCCCCGGCGAGTGGCCCGGAGTTATGCCAACCCGCCCAAAGATTGACCGCCCCCGCCGTCATCCCCCGGCTTGACCGGGGGACCTGAAACCGCACCGTCCGTGCCGCGAGAGGTTCCCCGGTCAAGCCGGGGAATGACGGCGGGGGGAGCGGGTGACAACGGTCAACCTTTAAGCGGGTTGGTATTACATGACGATTGGCAATACGGTTTCCGAAGACGTGTCGATCGGAACGATTGCGAAGATTTTACGAAATCGCGGCCGGCGTGGTGGAGCCGAGGGGAATCGAACCCCTGACCTCCTGAATGCCATTCAGGCGCTCTCCCAACTGAGCTACGGCCCCGGCGCGGGAGGCGGTCGTATAGCCAGGCGCCCGCCGCTCGGCAAGGGCCTCCTTGACGGAATTCCGCGGCCCCTATCCCCTCTCCCGGCCCGCCACTTTCCCGCCGCCGCCCCGCGCGCTATCCCTGCCGCCAACACCAGCAGGAGACCCCCCATGCGCGCCTGGGCCGTCGTCGAGAACGGGAAACCCCTTCAGGAGATCGAACTTCCCACCCCCGAGCCCAAGGGCACCGAGGTGCTGGTCGAGGTCACGAATTGCGGCGTCTGCCACTCCGACCTGCACATCTGGGAGGGCTACTACGACGTGGGCGGCGGGCAGAAGATGTCGCTGGTGGATCGCGGCGTCACCCTGCCGCTGGCCATGGGGCACGAGATCGTCGGCCGCGTCGCCAAGCTCGGCCCCGATGCGCAAGGGGCGGATAGTGGCGTGAGGGTCGGCGACATCAGGATCGTCTACCCCTGGCTGGGCTGCGGCACCTGCGAGACCTGCCTCGCCGAGGAGGACAACATGTGCGTCCGCGCCTCGCGCAGCCTGGGCGTCTATCAGAACGGCGGCTACGGCACCCATGTCGTCGCGCCGCATCCGCGCCACCTGATCGATCCGGGCACCGTCGATCCGGCGGTCGCCGCGACCTACGCCTGCTCGGGCATCACGGTCTACGCCGCCATCAAGAAGGCCATGCCGATCCCGCCGGACGAGGCGATCGTGCTGGTCGGCGCGGGCGGTCTCGGCCTCAACGCCATCAAGGTGCTGCTGGCGCTGAAGCATCGCAACATCATCTCGGTCGACATCAGCCAGGAGAAGCGCGACACCGCGCTGAAGGCCGGCGCGCACAAGGT
>JANLYC010000425.1:0-13471 GCA_031365435.1 Nocardioidaceae bacterium | reverse complement strand
CTGAGACCTGGTTCGTGAAATGTTTCACGAACCATAGTGTTGGTCATGAAGAAGAGTTGAGGCCCACCGAAGGGATCATTGGCATGGCCACCGAACGACCCCCGCACATCGTGATCGCAGGCGGCGGCTACGTCGGGATGTACACCGCGTTGCGGCTGCAGGACAAGCTTCGTCGCGGCGAGGCCCGCGTGACCGTGATCGACCCTCGTTCGACCATGACCTACCAGCCGTTCCTGCCCGAGGCAGCGGCAGGCTCGCTCGAACCGCGCCACGTCGTGGTGTCGCTCCGGAGGACGCTGAGGAGGACCAACGTGCTGACGGCTCGGGTCTCCTCGATCGACAGTGAGCGTCGTACCGTCCGCGTGGACCCGCCGGAGAGCGCCGCCTACGACCTGCCGTATGACGAGCTCGTCGTGGCGATGGGCTCGGTCGCGCGGACGCTGCCGATTCCCGGCCTCGCGCAGCACGGCATGGGGTTCAAGCAGATCGAGGAAGCCATCGCGCTGCGCAACCACGTCCTCGACCGTCTCGATCTCGCCACCTCCGTGGTCGATGCCGATGCGCGGTGCGCGGCGCTCACGTTCGTGTTCGTCGGTGGTGGGTATGCCGGGGTGGAGGCGTTGGCCGAGACCGAGGATATGGTCCGTTACGCCACCCGCTACTACGAGACGATCCAGGAGGACGACCTTCGGTTCGTGCTCGTCGAGGCGACCGACCGGATCCTGCCCGAGGTGGGGCCGGACATGGGCCGGTACACCGTCGACCGGCTCCGAGACCGGGGCATCGAGGTCCGCCTCGAGACCCGGCTCGAGTCCGCCACGGACCGGCACATCGTGCTCTCCGACGGCGACGCGTTCGACGCCGACACGCTGGTCTGGACTGCGGGGGTCAAGGCCACCCCGGTACTGGGTCACAGCGATCTCCCGCTCGACGACAAGGGGCGGCTCAAGGCGCATCCCGACCTGACGGTCGACGGTCGCGACCATGTCTGGACCGCCGGCGACAACGCGGCCGTGCCAGACCTGACCAACCCCGGTGCGTTCTGCTCCCCGAGCGCCCAGCATGCCGTCCGCCAAGCCAGGACGCTGGGGGACAACCTGGTGCGCTCGCTGCGGGGTCAGGATCTGGTCGACTACAAGCACAAGCACGCCGGCTCGGTCGCCAGCCTGGGCCTGCACAAGGGTGTGGCGCAGGTGTACGGGATCAAGCTGAAGGGCTTCCCGGCCTGGTTCATGCACCGGACCTACCACCTCAGCCGGATGCCGACGCTCAGCAAGAAGTCCCGCGTGGTGCTGGACTGGACCCTCGCACTGTTCTTCCGGCGCGACATCGTCTCGCTCGGTTCGCTGCACCGCCCGCGCGACGACTTCGACCGCGCCAACGAGTAGCCGCCACGCGTGCGGCCCTACCATGAGACCCGGCACGCCCCCGTATCCCAACTGGTAGAGGACGCACCCTTAAAAGGCGCTCAGTGTGGGTTCGAATCCCACCGGGGGCACCGCGGACGTGCCCGGGCCGCCGCAACCGGACATCGAAGGCAGACCTCGGAGTTCGGGCGAGTCGTCCCCGTATGATGGAACGGACCCAGCAGAGCGCTGGGCCGAGGAGGAACTACCCCCATGCAGAGTCGTAACCCGATTCTCAACAACAGCGACACGTTCAACGGACGTTCCGCTGCGACGTACGGCGACCAGGCCTATCCCGCCGGCGGCCGTGCCTACCCGGGCTACGGAGCACCGACCACGGCGCCGCAGGGCAGCGACCCGTCGACCTGGCAGTATCCGACGGACCAGGCCATGCAGGAGCGCATGACCATGGACTCGGTCGTCATGCGCACCGCTATGACGCTCGGCCTCGTGGTCCTGACCGCAGCCCTGACCTGGATCTTCCTTCCGGACGGCGCCAACGGTGGGACCGACCTGGTGGGTGTGGCCTGGATCGGTGGTGCTCTCGTAGGCGCCGGCCTGGGCTTGGTGCTGAGCTTCCAGCGAGTCGTGTCACCCCCGCTGGTGATGCTGTACGCGATCGCCGAGGGGTTCTTCCTCGGCGCAGCCTCCGAGGCGTTCGAGCGGATCTACGCGGGCATCGTGGTCCAGGCCGTGACGGGAACCGTAGCCGCCTTCATCGCCACCTTGGCGGCATACAAGTTCTTCGACATCCAGGTCACGTCGACGTTCCGCAAGTGGGTCACGATCGTCGGAATGGGCTTCCTGGTCGTCGTCTTCGGCGACTTCCTGCTGAGCATGTTCCACGCGTCGCTGGGCTTCAACGGCTTCGGACCGCTCGGGCTCATCATGAGCTTCGTCGGGCTCGGGCTCGGTGTGCTCTACCTGATCCTCGACTTCGACATGGTCGAGAAGGGAATCGCTGCCGGTGCTCCGGAAGTGGAGTCATGGCGCGCGGCGTTCGCGTTGACGGCCGCGTTGGTCCTCATCTACGTCGAGCTGTTGCGAATCCTCGCGATCCTGCGCGGCGAGTGACAAAGCGCTCGCCGATCACCACGAACGTCCCTCAGACCTGGTCTGGGGGACGTTCGTCATTCGAAGCTGCGGTGTGCCTTGACCAGGTCGTGCTCGTGCACGATCGCGGTCGCGTGTCCGTGGGCGAGGTCGTACTCCTCGCGCAGCCACCGCACGCGCTCGTCGAAACGCAGGCAGCCAGGGCCGTTCTCGAGATGGCCGAACCACTCATGAAGAGGACGTCCGGTCGCTTCGGGGATCCGAGCGACCAGCATCTGATGGGTTTCTTCGGAGTGGTGAAGGGCCATGGTTTCCTCCCGGCTGCCGAGTTCTACCTCTGAGGGACGAGCCTGCCGCATCGCGGCCGGGCAGACAAGCCTTTCGGGCGAGTCACGGCCCGACACCGGGGCCGTCAGGCGGTGCACCGGGCGGTGCACGAGGCGTTGCACCAGCAGCGCTCGGTCAGCTCAGGAGGCAGGGGCATGGTCGGCGTCCGGTCCGACCGGATCTGCCCCTGGGCTGGCGTCGACCTCGCCCACGTCTGGGATCGTATGGCGGCGCCTGCGCCGCAGCAGGACCCCCCGCGCCTTCGTGGCGCGACCGCCCCGAGCGGGTGCGCGCGCGACCTCCGTACCGGTGTGCTCGGCGGCCTCGACCGCGGCGGTCGACAGCGTGTAGACGCCTTCGCCGCGCAGTGGCTCGGTGTCGTCGACGCCGACCCCGACAGCGGCGGCCACCGTCGGGAGCATCGCCCCTGCGCACGCGCGGTACCCGGCCGGGCTCGGATGAAAGCGGTCGGGACCGAACAGATCGGACGGCGCCGCGTCGAACTCCGGACCGAGGATCGAACCGAGGGACACCGAACTGCCGTCGGACTCGACGATGGCGATCGTCTGCGCCGCTGCGAGCCGTCGGCTCCACAGGCGCGCCACCTGTCGCAAGGGGGGTGCGACGGGCCGCAGCGTGCCGAGATCGGGGCAGGTGCCCACGATCACCTTGGTTCCGGTGCTGCGCAGCGAGGCGACTGCTTCACGGAGGGTGCGGACCGACTGCGAGGGCCGTACTCCGTGGGTCACGTCGTTGGTTCCGATGATGATGGCGCACACGTCGGGAAGGGCCGCGAGGGCGCGGGGAATCTGCTTCTCGAGGTCGGCCGTCTTGGCACCGACCACCGCGACAGAACGCAGGTAGACAGGGCGGCCGGCGAGGTCGGAGAGCCCGGTCGCGAGGAAGGCCCCGAACGTCTCGGCGGGCAGCTCGGCGCCATAGCCGGCCGCGCCGGAGTCACCGAGGACGGCCAGCCGGATCGGCGTACCCGGCAGCTGGGCGCCGTAGAGCCCGGTGGGGTCGGGCGGTGCCGTCGTGGCCTTGCCGATCTTGAGCCGAGCGAGCTTGGCCTCGACCTTGAGCAGACCCCACAGCGAACCACCGATCAGGCCGAGGCCACCGCCACCGAACGCGGCGGCGGTGGCGAGCTTGCGGGCGGCATGCGCGCGGGTCACGAGGTGGCTCCTTGTCCTGGTCCGGGGTCGACAACAACGGGTGTGCTGCGGACAGCTGGTCGGGGGGACTTCCACTGTAGGGGATCAGAGCCGACATTCGGAGCGGATTACCCCGGTCCTAGAGTGGTCCTGTGGACTACGTGGAATCCCTGCTCGACCTCGTCGGCAACACGCCCCTGCTCAAGCTCGGCAAGACGACCGACGGTGCGAAGGGGCTCGTGCTCGCGAAGGTCGAGTACCTCAACCCCGGTGGGTCCGTGAAGGACCGGATCGCGATCAGGATGGTCGAGGCAGCCGAGAAGAGCGGCGCCCTCAAGCCGGGCGGCACCATCATCGAACCCACCTCGGGCAACACGGGCGTCGGTCTGGCCATGGTCGCGCAGGCCAAGGGCTACTCCTGCATCTTCGTCTGCCCCGACAAGGTCAGTGAGGACAAGCGCAACGTCCTCAAGGCGTACGGCGCCGAAGTGGTGGTCTGTCCGACCGCGGTGGCACCGGAGCATCCCAGCAGCTACTACAACGTCTCGGACCGGTTGATGCGCGAGACGGAGAACGCCTGGAAGCCCGACCAGTACTCCAACCCGGACAACGCCCGCAGCCACTACGAGACCACGGGTCCGGAGATCTGGCGACAGACCGAAGGCAGGATCACCCATTTCGTGACCGGGGTCGGGACCGGCGGCACGATCAGCGGGACCGGCCGCTACCTGAAGGACGTGTCCGACGGGCGGGTCCAGGTCATCGGGGCCGACCCTGAGGGTTCGGTCTACTCCGGCGGCAGCGGTCGCCCCTATCTCGTCGAAGGTGTCGGCGAGGACTTCTGGCCGGACGCCTACGACCGTGACATCGCCGACAGGATCATTGCCGTCTCTGACCGCGACTCGTTCATGTTCACCCGGCGGCTCGCCCGCGAGGAGGCCCTGCTGGTCGGCGGCTCGTCCGGCATGGCGGCGATGGCGGCCGTGCGGCTGGCGCACGAGCTCGACGACCCGGACGCCGTGATCGTGGTGCTGCTGCCCGACGGGGGACGGGGCTACCTGACGAAGGTGTTCGACGATGGCTGGCTGGCGCAGTACGGCTTCCTCGGCCGGCCCGAGGAGCTCACGGTCGGGGCGGTGCTGCGTGGCAAGGACGGCAGGCTGCCGGACCTCGTCCACACCCACCCGAACGAGACGATCGCCGAGGCGGTGCACATCCTGCGCGAGTACGGCGTCTCACAGATGCCGGTCGTGCTCGCCGAGCCGCCCGTGATGGCAGCCGAAGTGGCCGGCTCTGTCAGCGAGCGTGCTCTCCTGGCAGCGCTGTACGCCGGCAAGGCCAATCTGGTCGACCCGGTCTCGGAGCACATGGACCCTGCGCTCCCGTCCGTCGGCGCAGGAGAGCCGGTCTCAGCTGCGGTCGACCGCCTGCAGGACGTCGACGCGGTCCTCGTGCAGGACGACGGCAAGCCGGTAGGAGTGCTGACGAGGCAGGACCTGCTCGGCTTCATCGCCCAGGCATGACCGCTCCGTCCTGACTGCGGTCATGCCGAAGCCGGCCCTCACACCACGAGGGTGGAGGACCGGCTCCGTATCGGTCCCACCGGGCTGGAGAGCCCGATGGCAGGGGATCGTCAGGCGGGGTTGACCTTGGCGAAACCGAAGTTCTGGCCGGCCTTGAAGACACCGACGCCGAAGGTGCTGTTGACCGCGGATGCGGACGCCTCGTTGAAGGTCAGCCGCACCGGACCGAGACGGGAGCGGTTGGAGTCGGCCAGGTTGAACACGGCAAGCCGGTCGCCATGGTTGACCACGGCCGAGACGTAGCCCTGCTTGAGGTTGACGCGGAAGCGTTGCAGCACGATCTGGGCGTGGCCGGCGGCGAGCTTGACACCACCGGAGTGGCTGATGCGCTTGCCGTCAGCGCTGACGGCGGTGATCGGGAATCGCAGGGCTACGGTGCCCTGGAATCCGAAAGCCTTGGCGTCGCCGACCGGTGTGGCGGCGATGCCGGCGCTGGTGATGATCTTGGCGACCCGCGGTGCGACGGCCACCCTCGTGGCGCCGTTGCCGGCTTCGGCGGCGGATGACGCATTGGCTGAGGGGGCACCGAGTCCGGACGCAACCAGACCCAGAGCGACGGTCGAGGTGACGGCGAGCCGGCGTAACACGGGATTCATGACACTCACTCCTGCACTGAAGGGGATTGGTGTCACCAGTCTTCGTGGCGCCGGTCGACCAAAGAACGGTCAAACTTGTGCATGCACCTGCGGCTTGAACTGCATAAGAATCACCGGGATCGCGCTGTGGAGATGCATCCAGTGCCAGTGACTTGCCTAAGTTCCGTCCCAGGTATCAACCGGCTCGCCGGACTCGCTGTGGGCTGCGCGGTTCGACAGGACGGCGAAGTCCCGAGCTCTGAGCCGTCGCGTCTCGAGCCAGTACTGCCACGTGAAATAGGGCCAGATGGTGAAGTTGCGGCCGGAATCATCCATGTACCAGCTGCGGCAGCCGGACTCCCACACGGTGTCGTGAAGCCTGGTCTGCACCCGCTTGCGGAACCTGCTCTCTCGCTCCGGTCGGACCTCGAGGCAGTCCGCGCCTCGGCGGTCGAGCAGGTCGAGTGCCTGGACGACATACCGGATCTGCGACTCGATCATGAACACGACCGAGCTGTGTCCGAGCCCGGTGTTTGGCCCCAACAGCACGAACAGGTTGGGGAAACCTGACATGGTCATGCCGAGATGGGCGCCGATGCCCCGGCTGCCCCACACGTCGCCGAGCTCGATGCCATCGCGTCCCACGATCTTCATCTGGAGCAGGTTGCCACTGACCTGGAAGCCGGTGGCGAAGATGATCGTGTCCGCCGCGTGCTCGCTGCCGTCGGCAGTGACCACACCTCGGGGCCGCACCTCGATGATCTTGTCTGTGACGACCTCGACGTTGGGCTGATTGAGGGCCGGGTAGTAGCCGTTGGAGATCAGGACCCGTTTGCATCCGATCTGGTAGTCCGGCGTCAGCTTGGCCCGCAGATCAGGATCCGGAACCTGCCTGGCCAGGTGGCGCCGTGCCGTGCGTTCGAGGAACCGCATGGCCTTGGGCGTCAGTGCGAACCCGGCCCCGCGCATCTCGAGCATCCAGTAGACGAAGGTCCGCACCGCCCGTTGGACCGCCGGGCGTCGGGTGTAGAGCTGCTGCTCCTCCGCGCTCAGCGCCCGGTCGGGCTTGGGGGTCACCCAGGCCGCGGTGCGCTGGAAGAGGGTGAGCTTCTCGACGGCCGGCTGGATCGCGGGTACGAACTGGATCGCGCTGGCGCCCGTGCCCACGACGGCGACGTTGCGCCCGGTCAGGTCGTGCTCGTGCTGCCAACGGGCGGAGTGGAACGTCGTGCCCTCGAAGGTGTCGAGCCCGGGCAGGTCAGGCACGAACGGGAGGTGCAGGGCACCGACTCCGGTCACGAGGATCTTGCTCCGGTACGTGTCGCCGCTGTCGACCACGACGTCCCAGGTCCTGGTCACGTCGTCGAACGTGGCCGAGGTGACGGCGGCACCGCACCTGATGTGCGGGGCAAGACCGTAGTCGCGCACGAGGCGATGCAGGTAGTCCCAGATCTCCGACTGGGGCGCGAACAGCCGACTCCAGTGCGGGTTCGGCGCGAAGGAGAAGCAGTACAGCGGCGACGGGATGTCGCAGGCGCAGCCGGGGTAGGTGTTGTCCCGCCAGGTGCCGCCGACGTCGTCGGCCTTCTCGAGAATCACGAAGTCGTCCCGCCCGGACAGCTTGAGCTTGATCGCCATCCCGATTCCGGAGAAGCCACTGCCGATGATCACGGCATCCTTCACGTCGCCCACCCAGCGACGCTAACACCGCCACCCGGGTCGCCGGTCAGCCGATGACGAGGATGACGTTGTCGATCAGGCCATTGAACTGGTCAGACTGTTGCTCGATGGAAGCGTGGTCCGCACTGAGCTTGCCCCCGATGGACAACGGCAGGTTCCGGCTCGCAGGTGTCAGGTCGCCTGTCCGTCCATCCTCGGAGCTCCGGACCGTCGTCATACCGTGCGATGTCCAGCCGTTGACCGTCACCGTCACACGATCCGCGGTGCGCGAGCAGCGCAGGCGGTACCAGTGTCCTGGGGCGAGGGGTGATGTCGAAGTCACCTGGACGTCACCGGTCGAACCCTTGACCCGACAGGTGACGAGTCCGCCGTCGATCTCGAGCTTGTACTGGGTCGAGTCGGCGTACAGACCGCGTTGGACCACGTTGTTCCCGTCGTCGGCGCTGCCGGCCGACTGGGAGGTTGCGTCCAGCCGAACGTCGGCGCCGAAGGCGAAGTCGCTGGTCCCGGGGTCGAGGTCGTCGGAGGCCCCGGCGGCCGCGACCCGGATCAGCGCGCGCGGACCGCCGATCTCGGGGGCGAACGCCGGGAAGCGCACGGCCCGGTCCAGCCCGCCTTCCCGGCCCGGTTGCGTGACAAGTCCGCCGCCCCCGGCCGTGACCACTGCGATCTCGTAGGATCCTGCGCCCGCAGAGGTGATGCGTTGAAGCGCAGCGGCATCGGCGAGCGGATCGTCGAAGCGCAGCTCGAGCAGGACGCCCGGCCCAGAGGTCGTCGGGTGGGACGAGGGCGTGTCTCCGGTCGGGCTACTACTCTCACCGCCACAACCGGCGGTGGTGGCAAGCAGGAGGACGAAGCTTGCGCGAGCCAGTCGCCCCGAGCGTCTGAGCGGTCGATGTGGCCGGGGCATACGCATACGGCACTCTAAAGCGGCTGGCTGCCGCTAGCGTGCGGTCCGTGAACACCGGCTTGCAGTTCGGCTTCGTCGTCCCGTATGCCGACGCGCGGGAGTTCGCAGAGCTCGCGGCGCTTGGTGAGCGCCACGGCTGGGACGCTGTCTTCAGCTGGGAAGCGCTGTGGGGAGTTGACGCCTGGGTGTCGCTGGCGGCGGCTGCGATGATCACCGGGCGGATCCGGCTCGGCACCTTGTTGACACCGGTGTCGCGGCGACGCCCGTGGGACCTGGCAACCACGGTACGCACCGTCGACACCTTGAGCGGGGGCCGCGCGATCCTTGGTGCCGGCCTCGGCGCGTTGCACGAGGGATGGACCGCGTTCGAAGCCGACGAGGGGCGCAAGACGCGCGCCGAAAAGCTCGACGAGGCACTTGCGATCTACGACGGGCTGATGCGTGGTCAGCCGTTCGCCTTTCAGGGCAAGCACTTCTCGGCGCAGCCGACCGACTTCATGCTTCCTGATCCGCCGGTGCAGCAGCCTCGACCTCCGGTATGGGTCGTCGGTGCGCACGTCCTCGGGCGCGACCGTCAGCCTTCGCTCGAACGTGCTGCCCGCTGGGACGGGCTGCTTCCGCAGGTAATCGACAAGGACGGACGCGGAAAGCCCGATCGGCTGCAGGCGTTCGGCGACGTCGTGGCCGCGGTCAGGGAGATCCGCAGACAGGCGGGGCTGCCGTGGGAAGGCTATGACGTGGTACTCGAGGCCGACAGCACCCGCGAGTTCGTGCAGCTCGAGCCGGCTGAGCCGGCAGCGTGGGCGCAGGCAGGGGCGACCTGGTGGGTCGAGAGCTGGTGGAGCCTGGGTCGCACACCCGAGGACAACGCGGAGCTTCGACGGCGGATCAGTGCGGGACCACCCGCCTGAGCCTGTTGACGGGCAGGATGGACGACGTGACTGCCGCGAACGAGCTGTCCGGTGCCGACGGATCGGACGCGCTCTGGTCGGAGCAGGCCAACCGCATCGCCGAGACGTTCGGACTCGGCACACCGACAGGACCGTTGGCCCCGGCGGCCAAGGGCGAGCAGGGTGTCATCTGGCGGCTGGACACCGAGCAGGGGGCTTTTGCTGTCAAGGAGCTGCACATCCATCAGCGCGAGGCTGACGTGTCACGCGAGGTCGGCTTCCAGGAGCGGGCGGCGGCCACTGCCACTGCCTACGAGGTGGCGAGCACGCGTCGCACGGACCGTGGACAGGTGCTGGCCACCGTCGCCGGTCGGCAGATCCGCGTGCAGACCTGGCTCGACCTGACAGATCCGGATCCCTCCATCGATCCCGTTCTGGTGGGTCGCATGCTCGCCGAGCTGCACGCCGCTCGGCAGCCGAGCACCGAGGAGGTCGACCAGTGGTACACCGCGGCGGTCGGAGCCGCTCGCTGGCAGGAGCTGGTAGACGAACTGGCGGCGACCGGCTCCTCGGCCCATGAGCGGATCGCGGCCGTCCTGGCTCGGCTGATCGAGCTCGAGTCCCTGCTTGTCCCGCCGGAGCACGTGCGGATCTGTCACCGCGATCTGTGGGCGGACAACGTTCGGCTGACCCGAACGGGACAGCTCTGCGTCTTCGACTGGGACAACTGCGGACCAGCAGACCCCGACCAGGAGCTCGCGATGCTGCTGTACGAGTACGGTCTGGACTCACCCGAGCGCATCGGCGCCTTGAACGACGCGTATCGGTCGGCCGGCGGACCTGGCCGTGTCACCAGGCCCGGCGACCTGACCATGGTGATCGCGCAGTTCGGTCATTTCTACGAGATGGCGATCGAGACCCTGCTCCAGCCGACCGTGACTCCTGCGCAGATCGCCTGGGCGAGCGGCCGCTTCGACGAGCTCGAAGAGCGACCGCTCACGAGGGACTCGATCGGCTTGATCCTGGCGGCCGCGATCCACCAGCGCCGGTGAGCCAGCGGTCATGCCAGGTCACGAAACGAGCCATTTTGCCCCGGTCGTGCAACCAGAAGGCCGTGGACGGCGTTTCACCAGGTAACGGGGTAACGAGCGGAACAACGACAACGAGCCTCGAGATCAGCAGCAGGCGAGCGAAGCGGGGGAACACGTTGACGGCAGCGGCCAAGGCACCACCTCGTGCTGACGCTCGTGACTTCACTGCGTACGTCGAGGCCCGGCAGCAGTCGTTGCTCGGCTTCGCCGTCCTGCTCGCCGGGAATCGAGCAGATGCCGAGGACCTGTTGCAGACCGTGCTCGGCCGCGTCTGTCTGAAATGGGACCACCTGCTCGGTCGGAACGCCGACGTCGACGCGTATGTGCGTGCGGCTCTCGTCAACGCCAACCACAGCCTGTGGCGCAGGAGGAGCGATGAAGGACACCGAACTGGGCAATGCCCTCCGTCGTGCCGCTGACGAGCTGTCACCCGCGGAACTCGTGGGGCCGACGCTGAGCGCGGCGAGCAGGATTCGTGCGCACCGACGACGAGGGGCGGTTGTCGGCGTTGCTGCCGTCACGGTTGCGGCGGTCGCAAGCGTGAGCTTGTGGGGTGGTCAGTCAGAGCACCAGCCTGAGCCGACTCGACCGTCACCCACGCCGACGGGGCCGCGAACAGTGTCGCTCACGGACCTCCCCACGGGAAAGACGCCACCGTTCGACTACATCGGTGGGGACGATGTCTTCCACGGTTCGGATGGTCGCACCGTCCGGATGCCGGACCCGCAGACGATCAGCACGATCGGAACCGCCTGGGTGGTCGGGGATGGCGGCCGGCTCGTGGTTCTGCACGACACCCGTGCGGGGTACTCCGTCACGGTCGACGATGGACAGCCGGTCCAGGTTCTCCCACCCACCGGGATCTTCGAGGATTACCGGGAGCTCGCACGAGGACCGCACGGAACCGTCTACCTGCCTGGCAAGGTGGGCCATGTCGTGTCGGTGAGCTCAGGCGGGCGAATTTCAGACGTTGCCATACCGGGGCAGGCTCTCAACGCGGGTACGCGCGACTACTTCTGGCGGCATTGGCAGGGCAAGATCTGGAGGTTGGACCCGAACCGGCTGGCTGATGGCTGGACCGAGATGGGACCGGGACTACAACCGCTCGCCGTGTACGACGCTGACGCCGTCTGGGTGGTCGGAGCGCGCTGCAACGCGCTGCATGACGCCAGCAGCTATCGGGAGCTGTGGCGGACGTGCGGATCGAACCGGATCTACCCGTTCACGGACACCAGCCCGGACGGTCGATACGCGTTGGTCCAGCGTCGCGGTCGTGATCTCCAGGTGATCGAGGCGCGGAGCGGGCAGTTGGTGTTGACGATCGACGCCGGATCGGACCGCCAGGTGCACGCGGCGTTCTCGTCAAGCTGGTCAGGAGACGACGTGCTCCTGACGATCAGGGACAAGAGCAAGGGACAACACCAGGTTGTCGCCGCGTCTTGCGATGTCACTCGCGCTACCTGCTGGCAGATCGACCTGCCCTCCGACGCCCGATGGATCGGGCCACCGACCCACGGCTAGGACGCCAACGCCTCAACGCGGCCGAGACCCTCAGACACGGCCGTCGAGGAACATGCTCAGTCGGGGAGTCGTGTCGTCCTGTCCGGGGACGTGCCCGTTCACCGCTCGAGACGCCCAGCCCAGCCGCAGCGCGACCTCGACCGCGGCGGTCAGATCGCCGTCATAGTTGGCGGTGAACGGTTCCAGATACGCGTCACGGAACGGCGCGATGTCGGTCGAGTTCTCCTCGTCGTCGAGTCCCCAGGCAAGCTGCCCCTCGAGCGTGACCGCCAGGGTGAGGAACGGGTGCGAGACGCAGGCATCGCCCCAGTCCATGATCAGGTGCCGGCCGTCGCGTACGAACACCTGGCCGTCGTGGAGGTCATCGTGCTGAATCGTCTCAGGGATGCCGAAAGCGGCGAGCCGGTCAGCCAGCTCGGCGACATACGGCACCGCATCCTTGAAGCGCTGCTCGACATCGAGCTCGTTGACCAGCCGCTCGTACTTCTCGGGCAGGGTGGTCAGGCGTTGGTCCGGGGCGCCGGCGGCAAGCAGCTCGTCGACGCTGTCGAGCAGAGCGAGCTGTATCTCGGCGTATCTTCGGAGCACGTCTCGCCAGCGGTCGAGGCTCCTCTCCCGTGGGATGACCTGGCGGAGTTGCTCGCCCGCGTCGGCCATCAGCATCCAGCCGGACGCGAGGTCGGACGCCAACAGTGGGGGAACGGAATCGGGGACCCGTCGGGACACGATCTCGGCCACCGCGGCTTCGTGGCGAAGCGTGTCCGTGTTCGCCTTGAACCAGAGGTCCCCGACCTCGGTGGGGACGCGCATCACCGTCGACCACACTCGTACGTGTGGCTGCTCGATCTGCCCGGTTCGCTTGACACCGAGCCTGTCCAGCTCGCTCTCGATCCAGGCATGCGCCGACTCCTGCCAGTCGGGGTCCATCCATGGGCTTGTCATGGCGAGACTGTAGGGGCCCCGGGTCGGCGCAGCGAGCGATTTCCGCGCCGTCCACCGACGAGCCCCTTGATCGAGCTTGTTCGGAGGGCAGGTGGGGCAGGCAGGAGCACCAGGTGGGCAGGTCAGGCGGCGGGTGCCCGGAGGGCTGGTTGTGCCGGGTGGGTGCCGGTGTGGTCGACGAGGTAGTACTTGCCGTGCGGGGTGCGCCACACGAAGACCCCGTTGAACGGTTGGGCGACTTGCCACCGGCTGTGGGTCTTGACCCGGTGGTGGAACCGGGTCAGCGGCCCGAGCTTGTCGACCCCGGTCTGACCGGGTGGTCCGCCGGTGTCAAGCGAC
>JANLYC010000350.1:0-9141 GCA_031365435.1 Nocardioidaceae bacterium | reverse complement strand
GCCGACTCGGCGATGCTGCTGGCCGCCGCCGCCCGCGCCCTGGGGCCGGACCAGGTGGTGGCCGCGACGGCGGTGAGCGGGTCGCTGGCCACCGGCGAGCTCGAGCAGGCGGCCGCGTTCGCCGCCGGGCTGGGCGTGCGGCACCTGACCCCGCGCACCGACGAGCTGTCCAGCGACGGGTACCGGGCCAACGCCGGCGACCGGTGCTTCTTCTGCAAGGCCGAGCTGATCGACGTGGTCGCCCCCCTGGCCGCCCGGATCGGGATCGCGGCGGTGGCCACCGGCACCAACGCGGACGACGCGCTGGCCGGCTTCCGTCCCGGCATCCGCGCCGCGGCCGAGCGTGGCGCGCTCACCCCGCTGAGGGACGCCGGGCTGACCAAGGCGCAGGTGCGGGAGGCGTCGCACCGCTGGGGCCTGCCGACCTGGGACAAGCCCGCCGCCGCGTGCCTGTCGTCGCGGATCGCCTACGGGATCGAGGTCACGCCCGCGCGGCTGTCCCGGGTCGAGCGTGCAGAGCTGTCACTGCGCAGCACGCTGGCGGCGTACGACGTCGAGGTGGTCGACCTGCGTGTGCGCGACCTCGGCGACCTGGCGCGGATCGAGGTGGATACCTCCGCGCTGGCTCGGATCGAAGCGGATGCGACCCTCAACGACGCCTGCCTGAGGGTGGTGGTCCAGGCCGGCTTCGACGGCGCAGTCGTCGATCCGCAGGGGTTCCGCTCCGGGGCGATGAACGAGCGCCTGGCCCAGCCGGAGCTCTTTCGCTGAGGTTGTAGTCTGAGGACGCGCCTCCGGAGCCTCGGAGGTGCATTGTGTTTATGCGAAGAAACGGTTGGTCTGACGGTGGCGACAGGCAAGGTGAAGTGGTACGACGCCGAGAAGGGCTTCGGCTTCGTGACCACTGACGACGGCGGCGACGTGTTCGTGCGCTCCGACGCGCTCCCCGCCGGGGTCGAGTCCCTCAAGTCCGGGACCCGGGTCGAGTTCGGTCTGGTCCAGGGTCGCAAGGGGGACCAGGCGATCCAGGTCACCCTGCTCGAGCCGACACCCTCGGTGTCCAAGGCCATGCGCAAGAAGCCCGAAGACATGGTCAACATCGTCGAGGACCTCATGAAGCTGCTCGAGAACCTCGAACAGACCTTCCGCCGTGGTCGTCATCCCGAGCCGCGTGCAGCCAAACAGACCGCGCAGCTGCTACGCGCCCTCGCCGCTGAGCTGGAGCTCTAGGTCGCCTGCCGGCTCAGGTGGCGAGCCTGGCCTGCCGGGCCCTGACCACGCCGCGCACGACGAGGAACAGCCAGACGACCAGGATGGCCGCGATCGTGATGAGCCCGAGCCGGGCGACCAAGGGCATCACGACGCCGAGGAACCCTCCGACCACCCAGGACAGCTGCAACAGCGTCTCCGATCGGGCGAAGACGCTCGTCCGGACGTTCTCGAGCACGTCTCGCTGGATCAGCGCGTCGAGCGACAGCTTGCCGAGCTGCTGACTCGTACCTGCGACGAGGCCGAGGAGCATGGCAGTGAGGACGCCGAAGAACAACGCACAGAACACGGCTGCGGCGGCGTCGGCGATCAGCACGATCAGGACTGTGGACTCGGGCTTGCGGTCCTTGAGCAAGGAGCCGAGCGCCGTGCCGATCGTGCTGCCCAGCCCGACCGAGCCGATCACGAGAGCCAGCAGCAGCGTGCGCCTGCCCTCCCAGCCCGCGATCGGGTGCTCACGGAGGAGGAAGGCCATGAACATGGTGAGAAAGCCCGACAAGAAGCGGAGCCCGGCGTTGCACCGCAGGCCGGTCACCACGGTCGCGTGGATCGCCACCCGCCGCTTCGACTCGGTCACGTCCCGCATCCCCACCTGCTCCTCGCCCTCGGAGGAGTCAACCCGCGGGGGCAGCAGCACCGAGAGCATGACGCCCCCGGCGTACACGAGTGCGCCAAACCGCAGCGACCACTCAGGACCCACGATGGAGAGCAGGGTCGCGATCGGACCGGCGACAACCGCACCGGCAATCGCAGCGATCGAGAGCCGCGAGTTGACCTTGACCAAGGTCAGCTCAGGCGGCAGCAGCCGGGGTACGGCGGCCGCGCGCGTGACGCCGTACGCCTTGGACGCGACCAGGCAGGTCAGTGCCGCGGGATAGAGCCACGGGGAGTCGTGTGCGACGGCACCGGCGAGGGTCCAACACCCGGCCGCGCGCAGGGCGAACGTGATCCCGATGGCCCATCGCCGTCCGCGTCGGAAGCGGTCCAGGAATGGCCCGATCAGCGGCGCCACGACCGCGAACGGGAGCATCGTGATGCCAAGGAACAAGGCGACCTGCCCGCGCGCCTGGTCGCTGGGTGCCGTGAAGAACAGCGTGCCCGCCAACGAGACCGTCAGCGCGGCGTCGCCGGCAGCGTTGAAGGCGTTGAGCTCGAGCAGGCGGGCCAGCCCGGACTCACCGGCACCCGATGAGTGGGACGCGCGGCGGGCGATCCGCAAGGCTCCGCCGGCCGCCCGACCGCCTGCGGCGGCGACGCGCTTTCCGGTGTCGGCCGCCTTGCGCGCGCGGGTGCCGCCGGAGGCGCCGCGACTCCCGGCGAGGTGACCTGACTGCCCGTAGTCCGGCCGCGACCCGCCCGGCCGTCGCGGCGGCCGGGCCGCGTCGCGGTCACGCTCTTCCCTGGGCACACCCCTATCCTGCCTTGCACCCGCCGGATCGGCGGCATCTCGGATTCCAGGCACATTGGGTCGTCTCGATTCGTCAGCGCGAGCACGGATGGGTGACAATGCTGGGGTGATGAGCCACGCCAAGACCGCCAAGACCGATGCTGCCCTCGCAGCGGCTACGGAGGTGGCCCGCGCGGCCCTCGTCGAGGCGGTCGGGGAAGACTTCGTGGGTGCACACATCGGCTCCGAGGCCGAGGCCGAGCGTGTCGTCACGCACTTCTTCGAGTCCGAACAGGCCGGCTACGCCGACTGGCGGTGGGCTGTCACGATCACCCGTGCCCCGCGCCAGAAGCAGGTCACGATCAACGAGATCGTGCTGCTTCCCGGCGAGACTGCGCTCGTGGCCCCGGAGTGGGTGCCGTGGAAAGAGCGGATCGGCAAGGACGATCTGGGCCCGGGCGACCTCCTTCCGGTCCCCGATGGGGACCCGCGCCTCGTCCCCGGTTATCTGGTCGGCGACGCCGCCCTCGACGCCGCGGCGGCGCGCGAGGAGCGCGAGGTGATGCGCGAGGTTGGCCTCGGTCGTGAGCTGGTGCTCTCTGTCGATGGACGCGACCTCGCAGCCGAGCGCTGGTATGCCGGAGACAACGGCCCAGCCGCCCCGATCGCGCAAGCAGCGCCGGCCCGGTGCGGCACCTGTGGCTTCCTCGTCCGGATGGCGGGTCCGCTGAGCTCGATCTTCGGCGTCTGCGCCAACGGCTCGGCGCCGAGCGATGGTCAGGTCGTGTCGTTCGACCACGGCTGCGGCGCGCACTCCGATGTCCGCGCGGAGCCGTCACAGCACACACCGTCGGCCTCGTCGCCGGTGCACGACACGATGACCTGGGCGACGTGGGAGAACCGTGAGGATGCCTGGGCGGACACCGATCTCGAGGTCATCGCGCACTGACGGTCAGAGGCCCGCCGCTCCGAGCGGGCTCGTCTCGACCTCTTGCGGCGGCAGCTGGGCCAGCCGGTTACGTCGCCCTCGGCAGTACCCCAGCCCCAGCAGACCAAGGCCGAAGCCGGCCAGGCACGTCCACAGCCACCAGCCTCGCCCGTGGTCCTGCAGGGTCGAGTAGAACGGCAGCAGTGCGACGAAGGCGATGAACCACAGCACGACTCCCACCGTGACGGTGCGGACACCGGTGACGTCGAGCGGGTGGACAGCGGTAGCGGTGAGGTAGGTCTTCTGCCGGATCTCGATGGACTCGATGGGTGGATGACCACCGAACGGATCTGGGTCGGGCAGCGCCTTCAGCTCGCGCATGCGGTCGACCGGACGCGGCCTTCCGGGTCGGCCGGAATGACGCTCGGCGCGACGTCCTCCTTCGCCTGAGCCCTGGCCACCGCTGCGCTTCACCACAAGACCAGCCTACGCCGCGTGCTGATCCCCGGGTTGCACCCCTGCGAGCCCTACGCTGTGCGCGTGAACACCTCGAACTCCGGGGCTTCGTCCCAGACACGCGCCCGTCTGACCGGGCTGGACACGTACTTCAAGATCACCGAGCGCGGGTCCACCGTGTCCCGGGAGATCCGTGGTGGGGTCGTCACGTTCTTCACGATGGCCTACATCGTCGTTCTCAACCCGATCATCCTCGGCGGTGCGCTCGACGCGAGCGGCAACTCCATCACTGGCGGCGAAACGGCGGACTTCGCACAGATCGCTGCGGCGACCGCGCTCGCCGCCGGCGTCCTCACGATCCTGATGGGGGTGGTGGCGAACTATCCGCTGGCGCTCGCCACGGGCCTCGGGCTCAATGCCTTCGTGGCCTTCTCGATCGCCAGCCAGATGACCTGGGCGGACGCGATGGGCCTGGTCGTTCTCGAGGGTCTCGTGATCCTGGCCCTGGTGCTCACGGGGTTCCGCAAGGCGGTGTTTGCCGCCGTACCCGCCGAGCTGAAGGTCGCGATCAGCGTCGGCATCGGGCTGTTCATCGCGTTCATCGGGTTCGTCGACGCGGGTTTCGTACGCCGCACGGAGGCTCCGCCCGTTCCCGTCAACCTTGGCATCGGCGGGTTCCTGTCCGGCTGGCCCACTGTGGTCTTCGCGTTCGGTCTGCTGCTGATGATCGTGCTGTACGCCCGACGGGTGAAGGCCGCGATCCTGATCTCGATCGTGACCACCACGGTCGTGGCGATCATCGTAGAGGCCGTCGCCGACGTCGGACCAGCCTTCGGGGCGGACGGGTCCTTCAACCCGAAGGCGTGGAACCTCAACGTCCCGGCCTGGCCGGACAAGCTCGTCGACAAGCCGGACTTCGGGCTGCTCGGCAACTTCTCACTGTTCGGCTCGTTCGCCGAGGTCGGTACGGTCACGGCGCTGCTGCTCATCTTCACCCTGCTGCTGGCCGACTTCTTCGACACCATGGGCACGATGACGGCGATCGGCGCCGAGGCGGGGCTGCTGCAGGAGGACGGCACCCCACCGAACACCCAGCGCATCCTCGTGGTCGACTCGATCGCTGCTGCCGCCGGTGGCGCCGCCTCGGTGTCGAGCAACACGTCGTACATCGAGTCGGCGTCCGGGGTCGGTGAGGGGGCGCGCACCGGCCTCGCCAGCGTCGTGACCGGCGTCCTCTTCCTCCTCACGACCGTCTTCTCGCCGGTCGTCGACATCATCCCCAACGAGGCCGCCACGCCGGCGCTGGTCGTCGTCGGCTTCCTGATGATGACGCAGGTCAGGAACATCGACTGGAACGACATCGAAGTCGCCCTGCCAGCCTTCCTCGCGATCATCCTGATGCCGTTCACCTATTCGATCTCGGTTGGGATCGGGGCCGGATTCATCGCATACGTCGTGCTCAAGGGCGTGCGCGGCAAGGCCTCGCAGGTCCACCCGTTGCTGTGGTTCGTGGCGGCCGCCTTCGTCCTGTACTTCGCTATCGATCCCGTGACCAACTGGCTCACCTAGCGGACCCGCCTTTTCCTTAGCATGGCTAATGAGTTATGCTAAGGAACATGCCGACCGAAGTGGCAAAGCTTGCCCGCACAGACGCCGGGCTGGCCAGCGCGCTGCGC
Organism: Nocardioidaceae bacterium; assembly: GCA_031365435.1. Lineage (GTDB taxonomy): Bacteria > Actinomycetota > Actinomycetes > Propionibacteriales > Nocardioidaceae > JANLYC01. Next base: position 3,425 of record JANLYC010000350.1, on the reverse strand, counting down.
ATCTCGGTGATGCGGCTCTCACGTCGGCTCCGCAACGAGCGTGACGTCGACGACGACCTGACCGCCAACCAGCTGGCCGTGCTCGGCACGCTGGTCCGCAACGGAGCCTTGACCATCGGCGACCTCGCCGCTGCAGAGAAGGTCCAGCCACCGTCGATGACGCGGACGGTCGGGTGCCTGGCTGACAAGGACCTCGTCAGTCGCGACCCGCACCCGACGGACAAACGCGTCGTCGTGGTGTCGCTGACCGACCTCGGTCGCGCTGTCATCGCCGAGTCACGCCGCCGCAAGGAGGCCTGGCTCAACCACCGCCTCAAGGAACTGTCCGCCGCTGAGCGCCAGATCCTGAGAGAGGCGGCGCCGATCCTCGAGCGGCTCTCGCACGCATGACCCCGACGTTCCGCGCTCTCGAGGTCCGCAACTACCGCATCTACGCGAGTGGCAGTCTGATCAGCAACACCGGTACCTGGATGCAACGCGTCGCGCAGGACTGGCTGGTGCTCGAGCTGACGCACTCGGGGACCGCCCTCGGGATCACGACCGGACTGCAGTTCCTGCCGTTCCTCCTGGTCACGCCGATGGCCGGCCTGATTGCCGACCGATACTCCAAACGGCGGTTGCTGGTCTTCACCCAGGCCTCGCTCGCCGTGAGCGCCGGCGTCCTGGGTCTGCTGGCGGTCACCGGCGTGGCCCACCCGTGGCACGTCTACGCCCTGGCGTTCCTGTTCGGCTGCGGGACAGCCTTCGACACACCGGCCCGACAGGCGTTCGTGGTGGAGATGGTCGGCCGTGATCACCTCCCCAACGCCGTCGGACTCAACTCGGCGTCGTTCAACCTCGGTCGTATCGTCGGGCCGGCTCTTGCTGGGTTCCTGATCGTGGCGCTGGGTTCGGGTGTTCAGGCCACGGGCGCCGTCATTCTCATCAACGCCGCCACCTACCTCGCGGTCATCTACTCGCTGAAGGTGATGGATCCGGCGGCGCTCGACACACCTGTCCCGGTCGCGCGCGCGAAGGGAGCACTCCGCGACGGCGTCCACTACGTCCGGGATCGACCGGACCTGGTGTTCGTCTTCGTGGTCGCGTTCTTCGCCGGCACGTTCGGGCTCAACTTCCAGATGACCAGCGCCCTCATGGCGACCGGCGAGTTCCACAAGGGTGCCGGTGAGTACGGCATCCTCGGCACGTTCATGGCCATCGGCTCGCTGACCGGCTCGCTGCTCGCGGCCCGCCGCGCCCACTCGCGTCGCCTATTGCTGGTGCTGTCCGCCTTGTCGTTCGCGCTCGCGGAGATCGCGGCCGGGCTCATGCCGTCGTACTGGCTCTTCGCGCTGTGGTTGCCGGTAGTCGGCCTGTGCGCACTCACGATGTTGAACGCGCTCCAGACCGCGGTTCAGCTCACGGTCAGCGCGGACATGCGCGGGCGGGTGATGGCGCTCTACATGATGGTGCTGATGGGTGGCACCCCCGCCGGGGCGCCTGTCGTCGGCTGGATCGGCGAGACGTTCGGGCCGCGGTGGACGCTGCTCGGCGGTGGAGGCGTGACCCTGGTCGCGGTGATGCTGGCGACGGTGTGGGTCATGCGAGCGCAGCACATCGACGTTCGCGACGTGTCGGTCCACCCTGTCAGGATGGCGGCATGACCGCGCACCTGACCCCTGAGCGCTACTTCGAGCTGATCGACCACGACACCGACCGTCTCATCGCCATGGGCGAGCGCGGGCTGCGGGCGGACGTGCCCGCCTGCGACGGCTGGGACGTCGGTGAGGTGGTCTGGCACGTCGCGACCGTCTACGAGCACAAGATCCGGGTCATGGCCGACAACGCCTGGCCAGAGCCGTGGCCCCCCGCCTGGGAGTTCGCCGATGACCAGGAGATCGCTTTCCTTCGCGACGCCAAGGCGCGCCTGTTCGAAGAGTTCTCTCGTCACGAGGTGACGGAAAAGACCCAGACGTTCGGCGCCGACACGACCGTCGCCTTCTGGGTACGCCGGATGGCCTGTGAGATCGCCGTCCATCGGTATGACGGCGAGTCGGCGCACGGGGACACGACACCGATCCCCGACGACCTCGCGCTCGACGGCATCGACGAGCTGCTGCACGTGATGCTGGCCGGCGACTGGTGGAAAGAGCGCGTCCAGACCAAGCACCCCGTCGACGCATACGTTGCGGTCGAGTCCGCCGGGCGACGCTGGGTGTGCGACGTGCGGGAGAGGTCGGTGAGCATCGCCGACGAGGCGCAGACATCCGCCGGAGTCACCGTGTCGGCGGCGCCGATGGACCTCTTCCTGTGGCTGTGGGGCCGGGTGGGCGACGACCGGATCACGGTCAACGGACCGCAGCAGCTGGCTCAGGAGTTCCGCGCCCGCCTGGTCGAGTGCGGTGCCTGACCGGGCATCCGTCATCGCCGCTGCAGCAGGGCCGGTTCCCACCTCGTCAGCGGGTAACCTCGCCGCATGCACCCGCGCTACCGCCGACTACTCATCCCTGGTGTCCTGGTGCTGCTCCTCGTCATCGTCCTGGCTGCGGCCCTGCGATGAAGCCTGATCAGTCGACGGCCGAGCTCGACCTCGTGCGCGAGGCCGTCCTCGACGCCGACCGGCTCGCCCGCGCCGTGGTGTCCGGGCGCCAACGCAACCAGACCGTGCCCTATCGACGGGTCGAGCTGCGCTACGTCGACGTCAAGGCCGGCCGCCGCCTCCAGCTGACGTCGTACGACGACACACAGTCCCACACCCGCAACGTCGAGCCCGGCGCCGCGGCCCGCGACGCGATCGACGAGCTGCTGGCCGGCGGCTACGCCAACTGGCACGTCGAGACCAGCAGCGAGACGCTGCAGGTACGGGTCACCAAGAAGGGGCGGTGGCTGGTGCACCGTGCCGCACGCACCGAACCCGTCGGCGTCGACCGGGCACACGACCGAGCCAAGCGTCGCAAGCTCGACGAGACCGACGTCGTGTTCGCGGCCCTGGGCATCACCACGTGGGACGGGCAGGTGAAGCCGAGCCGGATGGCGAAGTTCCGCCAGGTCCAGGACCTGCTGGCCGCGCTCGAACCTCTCGTCGACGCCACAGTCGAGCTCGGCCCCGGTGATGCGCTGTCGGAGCGGCGGCCGTTGCGTATGGTCGACCTCGGATGCGGCAACGCCTATCTGACGTTCGCCGCATTCCGCTATCTCACCGCGGTGCGGGGGTTGCCGGTCGAAGGCGTCGGCATCGACGTGAAGGCCCAGGCGCGAGCTCGCAACACCGAGCTGGCTGCGGAGCTCGGGATCGCAGACCAGCTGCGGTTCGTCGAGGGAACGATCGGTGCGGCTGACATCGACGTGCACCCCGATCTCGTGCTGGCCCTGCACGCCTGCGACACGGCGACCGATGACGCACTTGCGCGTGCTGTGTGGTGGCAGGCCCCCGTGATCGTGGCGGC
>JANLYC010000308.1:0-3023 GCA_031365435.1 Nocardioidaceae bacterium | reverse complement strand
CCACGCACGTGCGCGCGGTCGACGCCCGGACCTGAGCAAGGGCACGTCATCGTTGAGATGACGTGCCCTCGCTGGTGGATGCGACTACAGGGGTTCGGGGGTTACCGAGGAACCTGCTTACTTGGTGTTGACTGTGATCTTTGCGATGCCGACCAGCAGGCCCTGTTTGACGGCATCGGTCTTGAAGGTCTGGTCGAGCAGTGCGGCGGCGTCGCCAGAGATCATGACCTTGGTGCCTTCGAGGACGGCCTCGTTGCCCTGGGTCTGGAGCGGCTGCAAGGTGCGGCCGTCGAGGTTGAAGATCGTCGCGTGCTTGGCCGCGCTCTTGCCGTTGACGCTCACGTCGCCGTAGACACGGGAGTTGCCGGGGTTGATCTGGAAGTTCGTCAGATCGACGGAGGTTCCGCCGGCCGTCAACGACAGGCCGGACCCTTGGTGGTCGATGAGACCGGTGACGTAGGGGGAGACGCTGCCCGGCTTGTAATAGGTCACGTTGCCGCCAGTGATCGGGAAGCTGATGGCACCATTGGCCAAGGTGGCGTCGCCGACGACCCCGGGTGTGAGCTTGAGGGAGGTCAGGGCCTCGACGAATCCGGCGTCGAGAGCCACGGAGGTGTCGGTACCGCTGAGCTGTTGGATCTGGGCGACTGGCTTGGGCGTGCTGTCGCTGCTGTTGCTGTTACTGGAGCAGGCACCCAGGGTCAGGGCCAGTACTGCGGCTGCGGAGACGCCGAGCACCCGCCTGGAGGATGTGGAGCGGTTGCGAACGTTGCGCATGCCGAGTTCCCTTCGTAGTGGTGTGTCGTTCGGTACGGAGGAGATACGGCACGACGGCGACGATGGATGGGCGTCGCCTTCGTGACGCCCGTCACGTCAGGACTTCCCGTCGGATCCGGAGTCTCGAACCGGAGACTCGCCGGGCGAGTCACTAGAACATGTGTTCGAACCAGCCTAGTATCGGGTCATGACCGCGCACTTCCAAGGGTCTCTTCTCGACGGGCCTGACCTGGAGGCCCCGAGCCTCGGTGAGCTGGCTCCCACGAGACGCACCGTGCTCGGCAACGGTGCCTGGGTCGACGTGCTACCGGCCTGGGTCCACGGTTCTGACGCTCTCTTCGAGCGGCTGGTCGAGGCCGTGCCGTGGTACGCCGAGAAACGCCAGATGTACGACCGGGTCGTCGCCGTACCCCGGCTGCTCTGTTTCTATGGCGAAGGCGAGCCGCTGCCGGACCCGCTCCTCGACGATTCCCGGCAGCGGCTCGGCGCCCACAACGCCGATGAGCTCGGCGAGCCCTTCACGACGACTGGACTCTGCTTCTATCGCGACGGACGCGACTCCGTCGCCTGGCACGGCGACACCATCGGACGCGCGCAGACCGAGGACACCATGGTCGCCATCGTCTCGTTCGGGAGCCCGCGCCGTTTGACCTTGCGGCCGAAGGGCGGTGGGGCGTCGATCGGATTCTCTCTCGGGCACGGTGACCTGATCGTCATGGGCGGGTCGTGCCAACGCACCTGGGAGCACGCGATCCTCAAGACCGCCCGGCCCGCGGGTCCACGGATCTCGGTCCAGTTCAGGCCGCATGGCGTCCGCTGAGAGGAGCGGCGGCCCGCGCTAGGGTCGCCCGTATGTCGAGTCTGGACGTGTGGGACTGGCGGCGGCGCACGTTCGAGCTGTACGCCCAGGTGCGTGGCCATGCCGATCCGGTAGTGGCCCATGCCCTGTGGGTCAACGGGCGCGACGAGCTGTTGCAGACGCACCCGGGCTCGCCGGTGGCCGCGGCCGAGCGGCCGACCTACCCGGGCGCGACCGTCGCACCGTACGACCCGGAGTATCGGTTCGTCGTCCCCATCGACCGCGATGTCGAACCCGAGCGACGGGAGCACGTCACGGGCACTGACGGAGTCGTTCCGTTCGAGCGCATCGGCCGGGTCCGACTCGGCAACCTGGGCGCTCTCGATGTGTGGTGGCTGGCCTCCTACGGCGGCGGACTCTTCCTGCCCTTCCGCGATCGCGCCGCCACGTCGTACGGCGGTGGACGCTACGTCCTCGACACGGTCAAAGGCGCGGACCTCGGTGGCGGGCCGGAGGCTTTGGTGGTCGACCTGAACTTTGCTTACCAGCCCTCGTGCGCCTATGACGAGGCATGGGCCTGTCCGCTGGCCGGGGCCACGAACACACTCGACGCTGCGGTCGTGGTCGGGGAGCAGCATGTGCGGCGGAGCGGTCGGTGACGCTTCCGACGCTCGGGTCTCTGGTCTCGTTGCCGGCCCTCGAACGACCCGACCTGCTGACGCCCTCGGTCCATCGTGCCCTGCAGCAGTGGGACCTCGGCGGCGAAGTCGGGGTGGTCGAGATCGATCCGTCGCTGGCCGACACGTTGGCGCTGGTCGAGGCCTACGGGTTGCCGTTGGACGCGTCTGCCAACTGCGTCGTCGTGGCCGGGCGGCGCGGGGGAGAGGAGCGGATCGCGGCCTGCGTCGTCACTGCTGACACCCGGGCCGATGTCAACAACCTGGTGAAGCGACGGCTCGATGTCCGGAAGGCGTCCTTCCTCGCGATGGACCGGGCGGTCACCGAGACGTCGATGGAGTACGGCGGCATCACGCCGATCGGGCTTCCTGTCGGATGGCGGCTGCTCGTGGACTCCTCGGTCGAGCGGATCGACGTCGCGATCATCGGCAGCGGTGTACGTCGTTCGAAGCTGCTGCTGCGAGGTGTGGCCCTCGCTGCTTATCCCGGTGCGGAGCTGACGCCCGGTCTGGGGCTACCGTCAGCCCCCACGTGAGCCGGCGACCGGCCCGGCTGTGGCGGATGACCCGAAGGGCGCCTGGCGTGCCGCAAGCAGCCAGATGCGACGCTGGCTCGATGACCGAGCGTTGCCTCTCGGGAGTTCGAGGGGCTCGGTGGGGGTTCGGCGCCGACCTCGAGCCCCCCACGGACACCACGGAGCAGGAGCGCCTGCTCGCCTTGCTCGGGCGGGATCCGCAGGTCTGAAAATCGGTCGCAAACTGGACGAATC
>JANLYC010000261.1:0-2451 GCA_031365435.1 Nocardioidaceae bacterium | reverse complement strand
AGCCTGGTGTGCCAGCTCGGCATACCGGCGGTACCAGCCGTCCGCGTGGGCGAGCAGGCCGACGGTCTTGGGTGCCTTCATCAATGTGGCGATCTCCTGTTTGCGTGCGTCTCGTTGTGCCGACGGACTTCCGACGTGGGTCTCCACGACTTCGCCACGGCACTCCAGCCGGTTCATCTGCTCGACGAGCTCGAACGCCCGCTGCTCGTTCTCCGCCGTCGGTTCGTACGGCCGGAAGTCAGTTCCGAACCGCTCGTTGACGGCGATGATCACCCGACCGAAGTCCTTGACGACGTCGTCGAAGAGCCCGACGACGAAGTGATCGCGGACACGCCAGCAGGTCCGGTAGAAGTCCAGGTATTCCAACAGCGCGTCGTTGGGCGTCAGGGATGGTCGCCTGATCAGGTATGACGACACCGCGTCGGCAGGTCGACGGATCAGGACCACGGCCGGGACGCCGAGCCGCGCGGCACGGAGGATGTGGGGAGCCCCGTGGAGGTGCCGACCGACGTGCAGCTGGTCACCGTTGGCGATGGCGAACGCGGCCACACTGAACGTGTTGCCCGACCGGAGGAAGCCGTCCATGACGAGTGCCGTGCCCGGCCGCGCCAGCGTCGATCTCTTGCTGCCGCGCGCGGCCATGGCTGCGTCCCACAGGTACGGCGTCTTGGCCAGCGGCCGGCGCAGGTGGTGACGCAGCCTGTCGAGCTGGTCCTGGGCGTTCACCGGGCCACCGTAACCGCAACCCCTGACGTGCGGGGGAACACTCAGGAAATGCTGGCCGTTCGCCCGATAACAGCGGGCGTGCTGGTGGCCTGGCCGGGACTACGCTACCCGTCAGGTCCCCTGGCGGCCGATCACGACGAAGTCGTCCCAGCGCAACCCAGCCAGACTGTCGCGGCCGAGCTGCTTGTTCCACACGGGGTGCGACGGGCTCTCCTGCTCGGCCTTCAGAGCCGACGAGGAGCCGGAGTTGTCGCCGAAGTAGCAGCCATAGTTCTGCAGGGTCCGGGCGACGACGAGGCCGGCGGGTGACAGGCCGCGCTTGGTCAGGTCGACCGAGGGATCGATGGCGATGCGCTCACCCTCGGCACCGAAGCCGTTCTGGCCGCTCTCGCAACCCACCATCGGGTGACAGAAGCCGTCACTGCTGCGGGTCTCGACGAGGAACATGTGCAGGACGTGGCCGAGGTCGGTGTTGTTGGCGATCCCGAACTTGACCAGGTCGGCCCGGATCACCATCGCCTCGGAGATGCGGCCACGGCTGGTGAAGTTCCGCTTGTCGTTGCACAGCGGATCGCTGCGATGCAGGCCGTTGCTGCCGTGGTAGGTGATACCGGCCGACGCGACCGAGATCGTGTGCGGGCCGACGACGTGTGCCTTGGTGCCGAACACCGTGAAACCGGATGCCTGGTCGATGACGCAGAACGGGCTGTCTGACGTGCCCGACAGCACCGAACCGAGCCACTCCGGCGCATGGAAGCCGGTCGACGCCAGCGTGGTGCAGAACGGGTTGAGAGAGCCGGTCAGCTTCCACAAGGGGTCCGAGCTGGTCCCCATCGCGTACGTCGTCCCCCAGCGGTTGGTGTCCGTGCCGTTGATCCTGGGGTAGGCGAAGGAACGCTGGTCGGGGTGGCTCTTCATGAAGGCACGGAACTGCGCCGTGCGAGAGGCGTCGACGGGTTGTCCGAGTGCCGGGCTGCGGAAGTAGGAGGTGTCGGTGTAGGCCAGGAACGGGGCGGACGCTGGGCGGGGGATGATGCGCGGCGTGGGGACAGCTACCTGACCGGGGCGCGTCTTCGCTGCTAGTGCGGGGCCCGCGATGGCGGTGCCGGCGCCGAGTGCGGCGGCGGCGAGCCCGGCGTTGAGGACGTCACGACGTGACATGGTGCGGCTGTTCCGGTGGCTTGGCTGGTGGCGGTGTTGGGTGCTCATCGCGTTCCTCCGGGTCAGGGCCGGTGCGCGGCCGATGTGAGAGACATGACACTACGTAATCAGTTCGTTACGCTAAGGCACGTCACCCACAGATGGGTCGTCCGTCGGGGCACTCTGGCCGAAGGGACGATGGAGGTACCACGCGAACGTGGTCAATGTGGCCATCCGGACCCCCCAGGACTCCACATGACTCTGTGCGCTTGCACCCCCGATGTCAAGGTGTGGGTACATGGTTGTCGGCGACTCGCCCGAGCAGTCAGGCTTGGTGCGCTAACTTGTCTGCTTCGTGACTCGATGAGCTCGCAAAGGTGGGGATGTGGCCAACGCAGCGGCACCTGGCACTGGGGTGCACGAGGGCGAGGAAGACCTCGTCACCGTGATCATCCCGGCGCGCAACGAGGAGGCGTCGATCGGTGCAGCCCTTGACTCGGTCAGCCGCCAGACCTACCGGAACTTGCAGATCGTCGTCGTCGAGGGCGGCTCGACCGACCGGACCGCGCAGATCATCCGGTCCCG
>JANLYC010000223.1:0-9004 GCA_031365435.1 Nocardioidaceae bacterium | reverse complement strand
TTCACAAGGCAAACGCGACTTGGGGGGTGGGTACCTGCCTGTCTGACCTGCCCGTATGGCGCTGCGACAGCGCGCCGCGACCCCGGTCAGCCCAGAGCGGCGGTCAGCGCGTCGTACGCCGCTGCGCCGAACGCCATCAGCCGCACCTCACGCACCTGGGTCGTCGCGGATCGAAGCGTCTCCACCGCGGCCGCAGCAGCGTCCTCCAGCGGCCAGGCGTACACGCCAGCCGAGATCAAGGGGAACGCCAGCGTGGTGGCCCCGAGCTCGTCAGCGACCTGCAACGCACGCGTGTAGCAGGACGTGAGCAGGGCCCGGTCCTGCTCGCCCGCGCCGTAGTTGGGTCCCACCACGTGGATGACCCAGCGCGCGGGGAGACCGCCCGCGGTGGTCCACCCGGCGTCGCCGGTCGCGAGGCCCCGCGGAAACCGCGCGACACACTCGTCGAGCAGCGCCGGTCCGGCGGCCCGGTGGATGGCGCCATCGACCCCACCGCCACCTCGCATGGCACGGTTAGCGGCGTTGACGATCGCGTCGACATACTGGCGGGTGATGTCTCCCTGCACGATGGTGATTTCCATGACGTCTCCCGAAGTGACCAAGGCAGCTACCCACGTCCCAAGCCAAATCTGCCTAGTTGGCAAGCCATCTGGCTAGTTAACTAGGCAAACGCGGAGGGCCGCAGGTCCGGGTGGGGGAGGGCTGGAGCGGAGGGGGGAGGGGTCAGGAGTTGAGGAAGGTGGCGATGCGGCGGCGGACAGCAGCGCGGTGCGTCCACATGAGTCCGCGGTCGTCGTAGATCTCGAGGTCGGCGGCGGGCAGCAACCCCGCCAGCTCACGCGCCGTGGCAGCGGGATGCGCCAGGTCCCCCTCTTGCCCCACGACCAGGACCGGACAACGAATCGCGGCGAGCTCGGTGCGCGCCGACAGCGGATGCTGCGGCGGCAGCTCCCGCAGCGCCCGCGCCACCGTGGTGGAGGTGAGCCGCTGCGCCTGCCGCCCTGCCCACAGCCGGACGTCGGGCCTCGTGCGGACCCCGGCCGGCAGCTCCCGTACCAGCGACGCGGCCAGCCCTTCGACATCCCGGTGCTCCACGAGCTCAGCCCGCGCACGCATCAGGTCGACCACGGCATCGGTACGGGGCTGGTCGATCGTGGCCGGCAGCACCAACACCAGCCTCTCAAAGGCGTCGGGATCGGACACGGCCGCCACCATCAGGGCTCCGGCGCCGAGCGAGATACCGAGGCCGCGGCGGGCTCCCTGCGCCGACGCGACCGCCGCGAGCTCCGCCGCAGCCGCTCGGTAGCTCCACTCGGCCTCGGACCCGATCGTCGCGCCGTGGCCGCGGAAGTGGAAGAACACTCGCGTGCCGCGCACCCCTGAGCCGAACGGCCGCGTCTCGGACATCGATCCCGCCAGGCCATGCGCGAAGACCGTCACCGGTGATCCCGAGCCCGTGACCAGGGTCTCGATCGGTCCCTCCGGACCTTCGATCAACGGCATCGCGGACCGTGGATGTCAGTAGCGCTTCATGGCGCGCAGCGTCGGACGGACGTCGGCCAGGTAGACGAACGCCACCACGGTGCCGATCAGGTTGAGGATCTGGCGCGGGTCCTTGATCAGGAACTGCAGGGCGAAGAAGATCACCAGCAGCAGCAACCAGAACGCCTTGTTCTGCTTGTCCGCGGCGACGTAGAACTCGTCCTTGTGGAACAGCGCATCGACCAGCGCCCACAGCTTCACGGCCAGCAGCACGACGAAGAGCAGATAGAGGACCCAGCTCTCGAGGTTGAGGGCGGTGTAGACGGCGTCAGCTTGCATGAGCACTGGACAAGCCTAACCGCAGTCGACGACGAACAGCCCCGCAGAGCCGAGCTCTACGGGGCTGCTGTCGCGACGAGCGTGCGTGGTCAGTTGCCGACCTTCGACGCGGCGGCGTCGGTAGCCTTGGCTGCAGCCGAAGCCGTCTTCCGGACACCGGTGGTGGTCGACTTCGCTGCCGTCTTCGTCCTGGCGGCCGACTTCTTGGCCGTCGTGGTCGCCGACTTCGTGGCCGTCTTCGTCCTGGCGGCCGACTTCTTGGCCGTCGTGGTCGCCGACTTGGCGGCCGTCTTCGTCGCCGCCGCGGACCTCTTCGCCGTGGTCGCGGTGGCCTTCGCGTGGCTGACCGTGGTCGCGGCCTGCTGCTTCAGGTCCTGGGTGGCCTGCTGGCGGCGGACCCGGGTCACGAGGTCCTTGCCCCGGACGGCCAGTTCGTCGTACGTCGACACGGCAGCGGCCACGGCTTCGCCGAAGGCAGCCTGAGCGTGGGCCGGCAGCGACTTGACGAGCTCGGGTGCCGCCTTGACCAGGTCGGGTGCGCTCTTGACGTCAGCCTGGATCGTCTCGGCGCGCGCGGTCAGGTCGGCGCGAGCCTCGCGGAGCTTTTTGACGGCCAGGTCGCCTGCGCCGACGACGGCCTCGAGCGCACCGGAGTCGGTCAGGGTCTTCTGGAGGTCTTTGCGGGTCTTATCGAAGCTGGAGGCGAGTGCCATGGGGGTTCCTCTCGGTTGGGGCTGCTGGGTTTGGGCTGCTGGGTTGGGGCTACTGAGTGGGGTTCGGGGCAGCGGCCGTGCCGCGGGTCAGCGGACCAGCCGCGTCTCGTTCAGGGTGCGTTGCTCTGCTTGAAGGAGGCATAGATCTCGAGCAGCATCTGCTTCTGCCGCTCGCTGAGCTCCGGGTCGGTCAACACGGCGGTCTGCACGGTGGCGGCGCCGCGCTCGTGCGGGTCGAGGATTCCGGCCCGGACGTACAACGTCTCGGCCGAGATGCGCAACGCCTTCGCCAGCTGCTGGAGGACGTCGGCCGACGGACGACGCAGACCGCGTTCGATCTGGCTGAGATAGGGGTTGGACACGCCCGCCTGGTCGGCCAGCTGACGCAGGCTGAGCTGAGCGCCGCGACGCTGGTCCCGCAAGTAGTCACCCAGAGTCTGCGCGGTACCCGCCACGCTGGCACGGGCGGACGCGGTGACCCGGGCGGCTGCCCGCGGGGCTCCCTCGGCGAGGGGCTTGCCTACCTTCAACTTGGCCATAGGGCCACCTTGCTAGCAGTCGCTTGCAATTGCAAGCAGAGACGGTGCTGCGGCACCGTGAGACGCGTCACCTGTCGTGACTGCTGTTCAGTCTGTGACCGGCACGCCCAACGAGTCGAGCAAGCGGCGTACGCGTGCCTCGATGTCGGACACGATGTCGCGAACGACCCCGACCGGCTGACCACCCGGGTCGGCCACGTCCCAGTCCTCGTAGCGCGTGCCGGGATAGAACGGACAAGCGTCTCCGCACCCCATCGTCACCACCACGTCCGCCGCAATGACGTCGTCGTCGGTCCAGGCGCGCGGGACTCCCGACACAGCCAGGCCGCGCTCGGCCAGCACCGCCGCGACCTCGGGGTGGACCTCGGCCGCCGGCTTGCTTCCGCCGGATCTGACCGCCACCCGCTCCCCGGCGAGCGAACGGAGCAGGGCGGCGGCCGCCTGCGAGCGCCCGGCGTTCTGCACGCAAGCGACCAGCACCGTCGGCACCGTGGGCACCGTGGGCACAGTCGGCACCGTAGGCACCGCGGGCTCCAGCTGGCCCTCCTGCGTGGCGGTCGGGTCACCCATGGGTCACGACCTTGTCGCCGAAGGCGCCGGCGATCTCGTCGAGGCGCTCCGGGACGAGCGAGTACCAGATCCAGGTGCCGCGACGTTCGCCCCTGATCAGCCCGGCCTCCCGCAGCAGCTTGAGGTGATGACTCACGGTGGGCTGGCTCTTGCCGGCGATCGCGACGAAGTCGCACGCGCAGATCTGCCGGGCCGGGTCGTGGGCAAGCGCGGCGAGCATCCGGACCCGCACCGGGTCTCCGAGCGCCTTGAAGAGCGCCGCCAGGTCATCGGCCACGGTGTCGTCGATCGGGGCGACCCCAGGTCCACAGCACAGCTGATCCATCCGGTCAGCATAGCGGTGCATTGACAGTTGTCGATACAGCGCTATATTGAAGTTCATCGATTGATCGCGAGAGGACCGACCATGACCACCACCCGGACCACCGACACCACGACCGCTCTGGGGACCACCTCGGTGACCGCCTTGGCCACACCGGGAGGCGCTCCGCTCGACACCCCGCGAATCCAGCTCGCGCTCAACGTCGACGACCTCGAGCAGGCGATCGCTTTCTACTCCGAGCTGCTCTCCGCCCAGCCCCACAAACGGCGCCCTGGGTATGCCAACTTCGCCTTGAGCGAGCCGCCTCTCAAGCTCGTCCTGATCGAGAACCCCGGCCAGGGTGGTTCGCTCAACCATCTCGGAGTCGAGGTCGGTACGACGGATGAGGTGACGGCGGCGACGCAGCGCCTCACGGCAGCGGGCCTGGCCACGGCGGTCGAGGACGCAACGACGTGTTGCTACGCCGTCCAGGACAAAGTGTGGGCCACCGGCCCTGGTGGGGAACGGTGGGAGGTCTACACGATCCTCGATGACGCACCACAGGTCGACGCCGTGATGAACCCCGACGGCTCCTGCTGCACGTCCGGTGCCGGCTGCTGCTGACGCCGGCTCAGAACGTGGACCGCAGCTCCCCCACGGGCACACCCCCGCCGAGCAGCAGCACCGTGCCGGTGGATCGGACGCCATCGTTGTCGACCCCCATCCGTCGCAGCGCTGCGGCCATGACAACCGGTCGTGCCCGGGGAGAGCCGTCCTCGATCTTCAGCGCGACGGCCCGGCCATCAGGCAGGGCCAGGGCGTAGCTGGCCTCCGCGCCGGCCTTGCCGACAGCACCGGGCAACGCGCGGAGCAGGACCGCCTCGTCGCGGGTCGAGCCGGACGCCGACTCGGGAAAGTCCGTGAACGCCTGCACCACCCGCCTCTCGAGACTGTCCGGCTCGGCGACCACCAGCGCCCGAAAGGCGGTAGCCAGCCCGACCAGCGACGTCGACAGCAACGGCGCGCCACAACCGTCGACTCCGACGCTCGTGACCGGCTCTCCCGTCAGCGTGGGAAAGGCCTCGGCGATCGCGACCTGGAGAGGATGAGTCGGCTCGCGGTACGTAGCGATGTCCCAGCCGTTGACCACGCAGGTCGCCAACATGGCGGCGTGCTTGCCGGAGCAGTTCATCGCGATCGGAGACCTCTCCAGGCCGGCCCGCAGGTATGCCGTGCGAGCGGTCTCGTCGAGCGGGTAGTCGGGAGGCGTCTGGAGTGCCGACTCATCGAGGCCGACCGAGGCAAGGATCCGGCGTACTCCGGCGAGCTGGGACGGCTCCCCGGAGTGCGACGCCGCGGCCAGCGCCAGCAGGTCCCCGGTCAGGTCGAGGCCCAGGCGCAGCATGGCGAGCACTTGCAGCGGCTTGTTGCACGAGCGCGGGTAGATGGGACCGACGACGTCGCCGAGGGACCAGTCGACCTGGCCGTCGGAAGTCAGCGCCACGACCGAGCCGCGGTGGTGCCCTTCGACGAAGCCGGAACGGACGATGTCGACGAGGATCTCCGCGGCCTTCACGAGTCGTGAGCGTACCCGTGGCTCCCGTACCCCGGTCAGGCGGACAGCGGCGGCTACCACCGGCGCGAGGCAACGGAGCGCGCGATCCGTGGCGGCGTGCGCAAGGTGACACAATCGCTCGGGTGTCCTCTCCTGCACATCGCAACGTCCCGGTCCCCCGGTGGACGCCCACCCCTCGCGAGCTCGACGACCTCGAGCTCCTGGTCGCCGGGGCGCTGGCGCCGCTGCCCTCCGGCTTCGTCGAACCCGGCACGAGCTCCGTACCGGTGACCTTGACCGTCTCGGCGGCGACCGCCGAGGTCGCCGGCGCCGTGGGGGTCCTGGACCTGGTCGACCCTGAAGGCGCACCGCTCGCCCGGCTCACCCTCGAGCGCACCTGGGCGACTTCCGACGAGGACCGCGTCGGCCTGGTCGGGGCGGTGGCCAAGCTGGCCCACAACGAGTTCGGCCCGTTCCGCCGGTTGCACATTCCTCCGGAGACGCTTCACGAATCACGGTCGGCGGACTCCCTGCTGGCCGTTCCGGTCCACCGACCGCTGACCGATCTCGACCTCGAGGTCATCGCCCGGGTCGCCGCCAGTGGAGGCCGCGCCCCGTTGCTGCTGGCCTGTGTCGGCGACGGTATGCCGGAGGAGGTCTCCGGCCCCGCCCTGGTGCGAGCCACGCTGGCGGCAGCCGCCCAACTGGCCGACGGAACAGCGCTCGCCGTGGCTGTGGCCGACCACGGCTGGACCGAGGATGCGAGCGGCCAGTCGCCCAACGACCGCCTGCTCGACAGCGTGGGCGCAGCCTATGCCTCCGCGACGCACCGGATCGCTCGCGCGGCGAGCGGACCACAGTCGGCGGAGGTCGCCGCGATCGTCGAGCGTGACCGACCGACGCGGGATCAACGGGGCGTGGTGATCTTCTTCACCGGGCTGTCGGGCTCGGGCAAGTCGACCCTGGCGCGTGCCCTGGTCGACCACATCCTCGAGCAGGGTGAACGTACCGTCACCTCGCTCGACGGCGACGTGGTCCGCCATCACCTGTCCCAGGGACTCGGCTTCAACCGCGCCGACCGGGAGACGAACATCTTGCGGATCGGCTTCGTCGCCGCCGAGATCGCCCGGCACGGCGGGCTCGCGATCTGCTCGCCGATCGCCCCGTTCGAGTCGACCCGCGCCGAGGTACGACGCATGGTCCAGCGCGCTGGTGGCGGCTTCGTGCTGGTCCATGTGGCCACGCCCCTCGAGGAGTGTGAGCGACGCGACAGAAAGGGCCTCTACGCGAAGGCGCGGGCCGGTGAGATCCCGGACTTCACGGGCATCTCGTCGCCATACGAGGCACCGGTGGATTCCTTCAAACTCGACACGACCGATAGAGATATTGCAGAATGTTTGACTGACCTACTCGGCCATCTGACGTCCGAGGGCTGGCTTCACCCCTGACCGTCAACGGAGGACCCGTGCTCCACGCCTCACAGCAGCTGCTCGCCGACGGCGCTGCATCCATCACCGGACTCGAGATCAAGACCGCGATCGCGGCCTTCCTCGTGGGCATCGTGGTCGGTATCACGGGCATGGGCGGCGGCGCCCTGATGACGCCCGCGCTGATCTTCCTCGGAGTCGGCGACGCCTCCGCGGTCGTGACGGCGGACCTGACGGCAGCCGCCGTCTACAAGACCGGCGGCGCCATCGTGCACAGCCGCGCGGGCTCGCCCAACCTGCGGCTCGCGGGCTGGCTGATCTGCGGGTCCGTGCCGACGGCGTTCCTGGGACCGCACCTCGTCGGCTGGGTCGCCCCTGAGGCGGACGTCGACAAGTTCCTCAAGATCGCCATCGGGTTCACCCTGCTGCTGGCCGCGACGACGTACGCCCTTCGCCTGTACATCCAGCTGCGTCGGACTACCGGTGGCACGTGGAAGCCGAGCGGTCCGCCGGTCGTCCGGCCCATCCCCACGATCCTCGTCGGTGCCGTCGGCGGGCTCCTCGTCGGGATCACCTCCGTGGGCTCGGGCTCAGTGATCATGGTCGCACTGCTCATGCTCTACCCGACCCTGTCTGCGGTGCGGCTGGTGGGCACCGACCTCGTGCAAGCGGTTCCGCTGGTGCTGTCCGCGGCCATCTCCAACATCTTGGTCAACGGCCTGGAGTGGAACATCGTGATCCCGCTGGTGATCGGTTCGGTGCCGGGCGCCATCATCGGCTCGAAGATCGCGCCGCGGGTGCCGCAGTCGTTCATTCGCCGGGGCATCGTGGTCGTGCTGACGATGTCGGGGCTCGCACTGCTCGACAAGGCCGGTTGGGCGCCGCTCGGCGCCGGCGAGGACCAGACGCACCCCGTCCTCATTGCGCTCGTCGGGCTCGCTCTGGTCGTCCTCGTGCCGCTGGTGTGGGGGGCGTTGCGTGTCGAACGCGGCCTCAAGATGTTCGGCGCCCCGACGGTCGCGCAGATCGAGGAGTCCGGCGTCGTCCCGGAACCGGATCGGGTCGAAAGGGCCAAGGATCCCGATCCCGTGGACTGACACCGCGGCCGCACACGCAGCCGCGGTGATGTCGCGTGCGCCACAGCCCGCGCCACGCTCGGTCGGACCGCAGGGCCGATCATGGTTAGGATTGGCGCGAATATCATGCTTGAGGAGTTCCCACGGATGACCGTCCACGCTGACTACCGCCTCAGCCAGCTCGATGAGCTGGAGGCGGAGTCGATCCATATCTTCCGCGAAGTCGCGGCGGAGTTCGAGAAGCCGGTACTGATGTTCTCCGGCGGCAAGGACTCCATCGTGATGATGCGGCTCGCCGAGAAGGCGTTCTTCCCAGCCAAGATCCCCTTCCCCGTGCTGCAGATCGACACCGGGTACGACTTTCCCGAGGTTCTCCAGACGCGCGACAACTGGGTCGACCGCCTGGGCGTGCGACTGATCGTGGCGTCGGTCGAGGAAGCCATCAAGAACGGCGTGGTCGTCGACGACGGCAAGACCAGCCGGAACCGACACCAGACGGGCACCTTGCTGAATGCCATCGAGGAGGAGGGCTTCACGGCGGCCTTCGGAGGCGGGCGGCGAGACGAGGAGAAGGCGCGCGCCAAGGAGCGGGTCTACTCTCACCGCGACGAGTTCGGCCAGTGGGACCCGAAGATGCAGCGGCCCGAGCTGTGGTCGCTCTACAACGGCCGCATCCATGCCGGTGAGCACATGCGGATCTTCCCGCTCTCCAACTGGACCGAGCTCGACATCTGGCACTACATCGGCCGTGAGGGCATCGAGATCCCCAACATCTACTTCTCCCACCAGCGCCGCGTCTTCGAGCGTGACGGGATGCTGCTCACCGAGAGCGACTTCAACCCCCTCCGGTCCGGCGAGGCCGTCGAGGAGCGCACGGTCCGGTTCCGTACCGTCGGAGACCTCACGCTGACCGGCTGCGTCGAGTCGTCCGCCGCGACGATCGAGCAGGTCATTGAAGAAATCGCCATCGCCCGGGTCACCGAGCGCGGCGCCACCCGTGGC
>JANLYC010000167.1:0-1553 GCA_031365435.1 Nocardioidaceae bacterium | reverse complement strand
CTTCTACGTAGTCCAGCAGCACCACGAGCAACACTGACGGGTGTTTCCACACGGGAAGCACCACCATCCAGTGACGCCAGCGCTGACGTTCGCACAACGAGGACGCCGGTCCTCGGTAGTGGCTCTCGGGACGAACCTGCCCCGCAAGCCTCGATCGAAGACCGGCCCGGCGGACGTAGCGGCAGCTGACCCGGCGCGAGCCGGCTCTGACTCCTTGCCCACGTCTGGCCCCGGCCGGCGGCGTACGGCGCGCGCGTCACTCGTTCGAGAAAGGACTCCCATGACGGGATCCGACCCCCAGTCCGTCGAGACCGTGATTGACAACGGTGCTCACGGCAAGCGCACCATCCGATTCGAGACCGGGCAGCTCGCCCGCCAGGCCGCCGGCTCCGCCGTCGCCTACCTCGACGAAGAGACCATGCTCCTGTCGGCGACGACCGCCGGCAAGCACCCCAAGGACCATTTCGACTTCTTCCCGCTGACGATCGACGTCGAGGAGCGGATGTATGCCGCCGGGCGCATCCCCGGCTCCTTCTTCCGCCGTGAAGGTCGTCCCTCCGAGGACGCCATCCTCACCTGCCGCCTCATCGACCGACCGCTCCGCCCGACGTTCGTGTCCGGCCTGCGCAACGAGGTCCAGGTCGTCATCACGGTGATGGCACTGCACCCCGACACGGCGTACGACGTGTTGGCGATCAACGCCGCCTCCCTGTCGACCCAGCTGTCCGGCCTGCCCTTCAGCGGCCCGGTCGGTGCGACCCGTGTCGCGCTGATCGACGGTCAGTGGGTGGCTTTCCCGACGCACAGCCAGCTCGAGGACGCCGTCTTCGACATGGTGGTCGCGGGCCGGGTCACCGAGACGGGTGATGTCGCGATCATGATGGTCGAGGCTGAATCGACCGAGGTCACCTGGGCCAAGGTCCAAAGCGGCACACAGGCCCCGACCGAGGAGGTCGTGGCCGAAGGGCTGGAGGCCGCCAAGGCGTTCATCAAGCAGCTCTGCGAGGCGCAGCAGCAGCTCGCCGACCTGGCTGCCAAGCCGGTGCGCGAGTTCCCCCGCTTCCTCGACTACCAGGACGACGCGTTCGAGGCCGTCGAGTCAGCCGCCTCCGGTGAGCTGTCGCAGGCGCTGACGATCAGCGACAAGCTCGAGCGCGAAGGAAAGCTCGACGACATCAAGGCGTCGGTGCTCGAGAAGCTGGCCGAGCAGTTCGAAGGTCGCGAGAAGGAGATCGGGGCAGCGTTCCGGTCACTCACCAAGAAGCTCGTCCGCGAGCGGGTGCTGCGCGACCAGGTCCGCATCGACGGCCGTGGTCTCACCGACATCCGCAAGCTGTCGGCCGAGGTCGGCGTCGTGCCGCGCGTGCACGGTTCGGCCCTGTTCGAGCGCGGCGAGACGCAGATCCTGGGCATCACCACGCTCAACATGCTGTCGTTGGAGCAGAAGCTGGACACGCTCTCCCCGGAGAAGACGCGCCGCTACATGCACAACTACAACTTCCCGCCCTACTCCACCGGTGAGACCGGCCGGGTGGGTTCGCCGAAGCGTCGCG
>JANLYC010000152.1:0-2528 GCA_031365435.1 Nocardioidaceae bacterium | reverse complement strand
AGTTCTCCGTGTCTGTTGTCGGTGTGCTGCTTAAAGTAAGGCCCGCCTTTTCACGCGTGGTGGGAGCTGTCTACATGACTGCCGCCACCGTTCGGCTCCATGGCTTCTTTGGCAGAGGAGGTTTCTGCTTGGGCTCGGGCTTTGCCGGTCGCCAGGTCGGCTTTGACCTGGTCCTTGTTGCGACGTCCCGCCTCATAGGCGTCCTCGAGGAGCTTTTGCGCGACCGGGCGTCCGCCCAGTCCGAACGCCAGGGCCAGGCCGAGTGCCAGAGCTCCCATAGTGGCCGCGAAGGCGATCTCCACGATCTGCTGGGCGATGTTGAGCTGCTCCAAGATCATGAACAAGGCGATCACCATGACAATTGCGGGAAGCACGCTGGCCGCGATCTTGCCGGTCGGGGTGTCGCCCATGACCCGAGCGATCCCTGCTGCGGCGGCACCGGACACGGCTGCTGCGACGACGAAGATCAGGATCGCGGCAATGATGTTCGGCAGGTACGCGAGCACTTGGTTCATGAAGGTGGTCAGTGCCGGGATCTTCAAGGCGCCGATAGCGCTGAACAGAAAGAACGCGAATACGAGATAGAAGACCACACGCCCGATTCCATTGGATGGGCTGGCGGCTGGCATCACGCGTTCGACGTACTTGTGTGCCTCGGACTGTCGCAAGTGTTTGTCCAGACCCGCCTTCTGCAACGCCTTGGAGACGACTGTTTTCACGACCTTGGCCACGATGTAGCCGATCAGCAAGATAACGAGGAATGCCAGCAGGTTCGGCAGGAAGTTGAAGAACGTGTCCAGTGACTGCTGCAGGCTCTGACTCACCTGAACGCTGGCCACGGTCTGGGTGCGGCTGGGATCGAACATAGGGTTGTCTCCATGAGGGGATTCGGGGTCCTGGGGACGGATGCCCCAGAATGTGCTTCGCGCCGATGGATACCCGGAGCGGTGACCCGCAAACCACAAGCTGGAGGGCGCATAAGATCGCTCGGCAGCGGCGACGAACGCCCTGAGCCCCGTCATCAGGGACTTCTCGGCAGCCGGTTGCATCGGCTCCACCACGCTTTTCAGGACTGCAAGGGACGCGTTGTCTCCCAGCCCCTCGGCCACACCGGTCATGCCTAGTCCTTCTGGCCTATCCCGCATGGCCCGGCAGGACCATCTTTGCCCCGGAGCGGTTTGGGAAGCGGTCGCATGGGCAAGAATGAAGCGGTCGTGGCGCCCCTGTCGCTGCGACCAGACAGACGCCCTCTCGTTATGAAGTCAGCGGGAGGGCGCACCTGTGCCACGGCCCGACTCGGGGGGAGTGAGTCCTGCATCACTTCCCCCGAGTCGGGTACGGGGAGCGCATGACGACCTCCCCCAGCGAACCCGTCGACAACGCCCAGACGGGCGACGACACCAGTGCCGACCGCACCGAGGGCATCGACGACAGCCAGCTCCCCGAAGACCTTCGGCCCGGACCTGACAACCCGCTGGCCAGCGAGGACACCGACCTCGGCGACAACGCAGAGTCGGGGGACGACGACGCGGTGCCCCAGGGAGAGCAACCTCCCGGCAACCCGTCGATCGGCTGAGCGACGCCTACACGCGGACAGCGCCACCCTGTCGTTGCCACCAGGCCGCCGCAGCCCGGACATGCTCGGGTTGCAGAGCATCATCGGCGACCGTCGACAGCTCGGCGGCCTGCCTCATGCCGAGCCCGTAGAGGAGCGCCCGGTCCAGGACCGACCGGTCCCCCTGGATGAGCGGAACCATCACCTCCAGGGACCTATCGCCCGGCAGATGTCCCAGCGTGAGCGCCATGTCGCGGGCCACCTGTCCCGGCGCGGCCGGCAGCCACGTCAGCAGCATCTCCTCCTGAGCCGGCCCCGCGACATACCTCAGCAGCCGCGCGAACCGTGGCGCCAGCGGGTCTTCGAGCCCCACGTCAGCGATCTCATCAGCAAGTACGGCGGCCAGGTGCTGCCGGAACGGGCTACCGACCAGGGCGATGCTCGAGAAGTGCATCCGGTTGCTCAGCGCAGAGAACAGCGCTTCGCGGATGAGGCGCGGCGTCATCTTGTCCTCGTCGTACAGACCGCTGGCCGGCAGCTGGGCACGGATGGCGTCGGCGATGCGTTGCGAGACCCGACGCGTGGTGTCGGGGCTGAACCGCTCGCCGTGGGCCGCCACCTCGGCGAGCTCGTTGTACCCGGTGATGCCCCGGGAGCTGGCGAGCAACCGCGCCTGGGAGTCTTCGGGCAACGCGTTGATGAGCTCCTCGAGGCCGCTTGCTGTGGCATTCGGCTCAGCCAGCTTGGCCAGCACCACCTGCTCGATGCGGCGTACGTCCTCCGGGCCGTAGAAGTCGTCCTGGATCTTGATCGCGGCGGCGTCGACGGCAGCGTCGAACACGTCGTCGGACTTGGTGTGCAACAGCCGGTCCAGACTCACCACCGCGGCGACCGGCGCCGTCGAGAAATCGAGCACGCCCAACGGGTCGTTGATGAACTGGACGGCTTCGTCGTCGAGGAAGTCCCCGACCGC
>JANLYC010000095.1:0-4551 GCA_031365435.1 Nocardioidaceae bacterium | reverse complement strand
CCCACGAAGGCCACTTGCGGACATGCCAGGCGAAAGGGCCGCTGCAATCCCGGGTCGGACACGCGCTGTGCGCCACACTGACGACGTGAGCCGACACGCACGAACCAACACGCCTCATCACACAGCTGCCGGCTCACGCCTGTCGGACGCGACCCCAGCGGCGCGCGCGTTCGTCATCGCAGCCGTCGCCCTGGCTGTCGTGGCAGCGCCGTTTGTCAAGAGCGACGGAGGTCTGGGCCAGGGAGTGGACGAGCCGTTGGTTGCCGCCGTGATCCTTGCCTGCTCGATCCTCAGCGTGGAGGCAGGCTGGCTCGTCGAGGGCCGCACGCGCGTGGAACAGCGTCCTCACAAAGCCTTGTCGGTATGGGCTTTCGCGGTCGTGCTGGCGATTCACCCTGCCTGGCTGTTGTTGATCGTGCCGGCAACCTATGCGCACGTGTACTGGCGTGGGCTCCGGCCACCGATCTGGAAGTGGGTAGGCTCCGCAGCCTTCGTCACGCTGGCGGCGCTCGCGGCCTCGCAGGCGCTTCGGCTCGACCCCACCACCGTGTCCATCGACGCCGACCGCCAGGCACTGTTCTCCCTGCTGATCTCGATCCTGGCGTTCCTGATCGTGGAGTCCCTGCTGTTCGGGGTCATCTCGAGCGTCAACCATCCGGAGCAGGAGGTCTGGCTGCGCGCCACGCTCGCCTCCCCGGTCTTCTACCTCACGGAGTTCGGGCTGCTCTCGGTGGGCGCGCTGTCGGTTGTCGTCTTGTCGCAATCGCCGTGGTTCGGCGTCTTCTTCGTCCCGGTCTTCGGCTTCGTGCAACAGGCCGTCGTCTTCGAGCCCCTACGCATCGAGGCAACCACCGACACCAAGACCGGCCTGCTGCGCTACGAAGCCTGGCGCTCGCTGAGCGCTCTCGAGCGGGAACGGATGAAACGAGAGGGCAGCCCCTGGGCCGTCCTGTTCGTCGATCTGGATCACTTCGGTGACTACAACGAGACCCATGGTCATCTCGGCGGTGACGAGGCGCTGGTCCGGACTGCCGACGTGCTGCGGCAGAACATTCGCAAGCCTGATCTGGTCTGTCGGTTCGGGGGAGAGGAGTTCGCGATCCTGCTGGTGGAGGCCAGCCAACGTGAAGCGGAACAGGTTGCGGAGCGCCTCCGGGTCGCCATCGGCACCATGTCCGGCCCTCCTCTCACCGTGAGTGTCGGAGTGGCAGCCGCTGATTCGTCGGGTCACGGGACCATCGAGCTGGCCGAGGCGCTCGCCTTGGCCGACCGCGCGGTGTACGACGCCAAGCGCGGCGGCCGCAACACGGTGGTCACCAAGAGCGTTGCGTCGCAGCGGACGAGCTGACGCTCACACTGGTGAAGGGAACATCCCGCCGGTCGACGCTGTTGCCCACGAGGTGAGACCGGGGAACGGTCTCCGCCCGATGAGCGCGGCCGGGCCGGCCGCGACCGTACGACGACCAGGAGTATTGCCCGCATGAGCACGACCGAACTGACCATGGACACGTTCAAGGAGACCGTCGAGGCCGACGGCATCGTCCTGATCGACTTCTGGGCCGCCTGGTGTGGACCCTGTCGCCAGTTCGGGCCGATCTTCGAGTCTGCTTCAACGGCTCACCCGGACATCACGTTCATGAAGGTCGACACCGAGGCTGAGCAGGAGCTGGCCGGCGGCCTGGGCATCAGCTCGATCCCGACGCTGATGGCGTTCCGCGACGGCATCTTGTTGTTCGCCCAACCCGGCGCACTACCGGCACCCGCGCTCGAGCAAGTGATCGCCGCCGTCCGCGAGGCCGACATGGACGACATCCGCGCGAAGATCGCCGCACAGCAGTCCTCCAACTGACCGTGGGCGCCGACTGACCGTCATCGCGAAGCGACGGGGAGGGTCAGCGAGTCCAGGTCGTCTGCATCTGGGCAGCTGCGTAGGGCGACTCCACCGGCTGCGGGTCGTACTCGGCCGCGAGCAGCGCGAGGTCGTCGTTGAGGTCACCACCGGTCTTGGCGCGCAACCGGGTGAGGATCCCCTGCAGGCCGGCCCCGAGGCTTCCCCGGTGCAGCGGTCGCGCGGTCTCCATCAGGTCGGCGTAGTTGCCGCCTGGATCGCGAGCCTCGATCAGGCCGTCGGTGTACAGCAGGAGCCGGTCACCCTTGACGAGCTCGATCTGGCTGGGCTCGGGTCGCGCTCCCAGACCTAGCGGTGGAGACGGCTCACACTCCAGCTCGGTCAACGTTCCATCCCGCGCGAGCAGCGGCGCCGGGTGACCGCAGCTGACGAGCGAGCACATCCCGTCGGAGGAGATCTCGACCATGACGGCAGTCACGAAGTCTTCCTCGTCGAGGTAGGGAAGCAAGCGCCCCTCGAGCTGTCGCGCCAGCCACGCCAGGTTCCGTGACTCGACAGCCGCGGAGCGGAAGAAGCCGAGCACGACGGTAGCCAGCCGCACGGCTTCGAGGCCCTTGCCGCGTACGTCGCCGATCAGCATCCGGACCGAGCCCTCGGTGGCTACGACCTCGTAGAGATCACCACCCACGAGCGCCTCCTGCGCCGCGCTGACGTAGGAACCCGCCAACCGGACGGGCCCGACCCGTGCGGGTACGGGTGCCAGGATGGCGTGTTGGGCCGTCTCGGCGATGCGGGTGATCCGCGCCAGCCGGCCCGTCTGCAGGTCGAACTGGCGGGCCCGTTCGACTGCCAGCGCGGCCCGCCCCGCCAGCTCGGTCGCGAGCATCAGGTCGTCCTCGTCGTAGTGGCGTCCGGACTCCGCATACACCAAGGAGATGGCACCGAAAGTCCCGTCCGGTCCGGTCAACGGCACGATCAGGGCGCTGACCAGCCCGAGTGCGCGACTGACGTCACGCTGCTCGTGGGTGGCGGCAGCCAGCATCTCGTCGGTGATTTCCGGGACCAGCTCTGGCGTACCCGAGCGGATTACTCTGGCCGTTGCGCCGTCTGCGTCCAGGTCGGTCGGGTACAGCCGCTGCCACGCCTTGGCGAACTCGACCTTGTCGGAGTCGACGTGCGCCAGCGCGACGTTCGTCAGCTCGCGACCGTCGACGGTCTGGATGTTGCACCAGTCGGCGAGGCGGGGAACCATCAGGTCTGCCAGGTTCGCCAATGTCGACCGGGCGTCGAGGCTCACCGCGAACACGGCCGACGCGTCAGCGAGGAACTGCAGGGTCTCGGCCTTCTGCTTGGACTCGGCCAGCGCGCGCGCCCGGTCCATGGCCTGCGCGCAGGCGTCGGCCAGGCTGGCGAGGAACGACAGCTCCCCGTGGTCGCTGAGGTCGCGGTACAGCGGGAACGTCAGCGCGAGTACTCCGGTGCAGCGGTCGTCGATCGTCAACGGCATACAGGCCACGGACACATCCTCGAGGGCGACGTCGGCCAGCGCGGTGTAGCGCTGCGCCATCTCGACGCTGCCACGCAGCACGACCGGCTCGGCTTCGCGGACCGCGTCGCAGATCGGCAGGTCCGCATCGAGCGGGATCCGTTCCCAGACTCCGTGTCGCGCAGTGGCGGTGCCACGAAGCCGTATCGCCACCAGCTCCTTACCGTCGAGCACGTAGAGAGCGGCGAACATCGCACCGAAGGCGTCCGCGGCGTGCCCCACCATCACCTCGGCAATGGCATCGGCCTCGGACACGCCGGTCAGCTCGGCAGTCAGCTGCTGCAGGTGGGCGAGGCGGGATGCGAGCGCCTCGGCCTCTGCCTGCGCAGCCGACACCTGGTCGAGCTCACGCAGCAGGTGCTGTTCGAAGGTCTCGGGATCCTTTGCCGGCACCCCGGTGGTGACGCTGCGAAGCTGCTCGGCGATCGCCTCGACGTACCAACGGCGGAAAGCCCGGTGCTGAGGCGGTGTCTCGAGGGTGAGGATTCGGGCGCTGCGGGCGTAGGCGTCGGCCTGGTCGAGCGCCCGCAAGTAGGCCTCGCCCGCCTCGGCTGCCGAAAGCGGGAGGCGAAGTGTCAACGTGGTCCGGTCATCCCCGCGTGCGGCAGCCGCCAGCGCCTGAGCCTTGATCGCCTGGCGGGCGACGGAGAACCGGTTCAGCAAGGTCTCGACCATGCTGGCCATGTCGGCGGGCAGTTGGGCCGACTCTCCCGACGAGGCCCCGGCGGCGGCGAGTGCGAACTCGCGACCGAGGTTGTCCATGTGTTCCTTGGCGGCCAGCAACAGGTCGGTGGGGACATCGCCGATACGAACGGTGTACCGGTCCTCGCCGGCGTCGACGTCTGAGTTGCTTGACCCGAAGATCTCACCGGTCAGTTTGCTGTCCACCCGCGCGTCCGGGGGCGCCGCCGCCTCCGACCGGTTGGCAGCGGCGCGGGCAGGCAGCACACACCACACGGTCTTGCCGCTGCTCGTACGATCGACTCCGAGCTCACGCGACAGGCCCGCGACCAGAGCGAGCCCGCGACCGGTCATGGACTGGGTGCTCGCGATCGGCCGCACCGGCGTCACGGAGCTGCCGTCCTCGACCTCGATGCGGACGGTCGACCGGGTCGTATGAAGGCGGAGCACGATGCTCGTGCCGGCGTGCAGAACT
>JANLYC010000080.1:0-6853 GCA_031365435.1 Nocardioidaceae bacterium | reverse complement strand
GGCATCTTCGCGAGGTTGGCGGCGACGAACCCACCCTCGACGTCCTTGCCGAAACCGACCACCATCGGATGGTTGTCCGCCCGGGCCAACGGCGCCCTCAGCACATCGCCCAGTGACACGAGCTCGGCGTCCGGGTTGGGGATCTCGACCCCGATCGCCGACTTGCCCGGGATCGGAGACAAGATCCGGACGTCAGCGCTGGCGACCGAGTAGGCGATGTTCTTGGACAGCGCGGTGACCTTCTCGACCTTGACCGCAGGGCCGAGCTCGACCTCGTAGCGCGTCACCGTCGGTCCGCGCGTGTAGCCGGTGACTTGTGCGTCGATGCCGAACTGTTCGAGAACGTCGGTCAGCCGCTCGACGATCGCATCGGACGCCTGGGACCGCGCCTTGTGGGCGCTGCCCGCCTTGAGCACGTCGTTCTTGGGTAGCGTGTAGGTGATGTCTCCGGACAGGCTGAGCTGTTCGACCCGTTGGGGCAGCGGCGTGTGGGGCGGCGGCTCTAGCTCGCTGTCGCCGGCGCCGGCGGCACGCTTGCCGAGCTCACGGCCTTCGAGCACCGCGGGATCGGGACCTGCATCTTCGGTCTCGTCTCCGTCGTCGGTCATCGTGCCCACGCGGCGCCGGGGTCGGCTACGGCGCAAGGGTTCGGGCGCGACTTCGGGCTCGGGTAGGGGTACGGCGTCGGGGTCGACCGGCGTACGGCCGAGCAGCTTGTCGCGGGCTGCCGCGAGCCGGGCCGGGATCTGGTGGACCGGCGTGGCGGTGACCACGAGCAGCCCGAAGGCGGTCAGCAGCACCAGCAGGGGAATCGCGACCAACGTGCTGCGGAACAGGTCCGCGATGAGCGCGGACCCGATGTAGCCGATCGCGCCCCCGGCCTCGCGCATCGAACCCTGACCCTGGTTGGGCCGGGGCAGCCCGTGCTCGATGTGGATCAGGCCGAGAACGCCGAGCGCGATCGCGGCTGAGCCGATCATCGGCCGGCCGGCCGGCCCGTTGAGCTCGGGCTTGCGCATGAGCCGCCAGGCGCCGAGCAGGAGCAGCAGCGGGACTGCGTACGACGCGATGCCGACCGTGCCTTCGACAACAGCGCGGATCGCGCCGCCCACCGACCCGGGCAGCCTCCACCACTCGGCGGCGCTGACGATGATGGCGAGGCCGACCAGACCGAGCCCGAGACCGTCGCGCCGGTGCTCGGGCTCCAGGTCGCGCGCCGTCGAGCCGACGCGTCTGACGACCGCGCCGATGACATGGGCGATGCCGAGCCAGAGCGCCCGCAACCCACGACCGGCCCCGGCAATGAGCAGCGCAAACGTGCCAGGTCCGTGCCGGCGGGTCGACGACGAACGGGAGCGCGAGCGTGCACTCGCGCTCCGTCGCTTCGACGACCTGCGTCGGGCCTGGCTACCGGACGAGCCGGATCGAGAGCTCGTGGAGCTCCGCGACCGCGGCGGGGAAGACGTGCGGGTCGCCATGGCGTCGAGGTTACGCGATCGTCACATGAGTCTCACGTGTAACACGCCGCGCTTAAGCCACGCATAACGGGTGCGCTGCCGCCCGCTCCCCCACGGAGCGCCTGGTGGTCACATCCACGCCAACCCGACAGAATGGCCAGATGACCAGAATCGTGGCCGTTGCCGGGGTCGCGCCCGCCGTGGGTACCTCGACCCTCGCCGTCGGGCTGCACGACTGGATGGACGCACGGGGACTGTCGGTCGACCTGGTCGAGGAGGACGAAGTCCTCACCCGCCCGGTGTTCGCACCCGTGGCCCGGGAGCTGGCGGTCACTGGCATCTGCACGGTCGCGACCTTGACCTCCTCCATCGAGGCGTTCGTGGACGAGGTCGCCGAGTCGGCCTACGACGTGGTGATCTGTGACGCGCTCTTCCCGTTCGTCCGGTCGCTGCACGACTGGGACAACGGCGAGATCGTCATCGACGGGTTCCTCGCCGACTGCACCCGGGCGCTTGCCGCGGTGCCGTTCACGCTGATCTATGTGGACGCCGACATCTACGCCGCGCTCCGCCATGCCGACGACCGCGAGCCGAGCGGCTGGCTGGAGTGGTACCTCGCCAGCATGATCCGCGACGAAGCGGCGGTGGAACAGAATCCGCTCGACATGGCGGTGGGACTGCTGGGTCGCGAGCGCGACGAGGCGTTGCGGCTGATGGAGAAGCACGGCTGGGACGTGCGCGTCGTCCCCGAGGCCGATCTGCTCACGCCGGACGAGATCCTCGACCGAGCGCAACGGCAGCTCAGCCAGACGTGGCCGGCCACCCAACAATCGGTCGGTTCATATGTAGTCGAGCAGGTACGCCGGGCGCCCGGCGAAGACGGTGTCGAGCAGGCCGTGCTGTTCGGCGGTTCCCCCGATCAGCAGGCCAGCGGTCGCCAACGAGGCGGTGGGGGTACCGGCGAAGAGCGCGGCCAGCCCGTTCGGTCCCAGCCTCGTCGCGTCCGGGTCGCCGGCGCCGACCGAGTCGTCGGGAACCAGCTGTCCGCGTCCACCGGAAACGGTGAGACGACCGGTGACGCGGTTGGCGGCGAGGAGCGGGTCATCCAGCACCAGCGGAACCTCGGCCTCGACACCGGCCGGGAAGCCTCGGCCGGCGACTGCCGCGGTGACGTCCAGCACCCGGAGCATCCAGCGGATCTGTTTGAGCCGCTGGTCGACGCACTCGCTGAGCAGCTGGTGGATCGGGTCATCGGGAGCCAGGTACGCGTGGACCTGATCCACGATGGACGAGCTCGACCCGACGACCGCCCAGAGGGCCCGCGCAGTCTCGACCGTGCCGGCCACCAGCTGATAGACGACGAGGTCTCTGTCCTCCCAGCCATAGACCACGAAACCGTCGTCCGTGGCGCACGCGAACACCGACTCAGCGGTGAGATCCTCGGCGAACTCTGCCGCTGCGTAGTCCCGCACACCGTTCACCCGACTGCGTGCGTGGTGTTCCCGCATGATCGTGCAGAGCTGGTCGGTATCCGCGGCTGTGATCTCGCGGACCCGCACCTGACCACCTCGGAGCGCACGGAGCAGCCGCGCGTTGAGGCTGTACCGCGGCTGCGTGCCAGCGATCTCCCAGCCCGCCTGCCGGTACACGGGGACGGTTGCCGGGTAGAGCGCCGATACGGCATACCCCAGCTCATGGGTGCGCGTCACAACACCCGACATCAAGGCGGTACCGACGCCGCGACCTCGATACTCCGGCGAGACGACGACCCCCGCGATCCCGGCCATCGACAGCACCCGGCCGCCCCAGTACTGCGCGAACGGCCAGACCATGGCCCGGGCCACCAGGAGGCCGTCGTCGTACGCCGCGAGCACCCGCCCCTCGTCGATCGCCGTGGCCACGTCGGCCTCCCACTGCGGTCGCCGCCCTGCCGGCAGGGCGCCGAACGCGCGGGTCCGGATGTCGTAGGAGCGGCTGATGTCTGCTGGATCCAGGTCGCGGATGTCCAGGGTCATGGCCGTGACTCTAGGCGCCTCCGTGGTCAGCTCCCACTCAGCTCTTGACGGGCCGATGGCTCGGGTCGGCGCGTCACTGCCTCCTCGTCGACCGGCAGCTCCACCACCAGGCATGGCCCGCCGGCGTAGATGCCGCCGTCCACGGCGAGCACCTGGTCATCGGCGTACAGCAGCGGCCGATCGACGCCAGCCGGGGCGACGTCGAGCAGATCGCCGATGATCGTGTGCCCGTGGACGAGCAGGTCGCCGCCGAGTCGCTCGAGCATGCCCGTCGCCTGGTAGCCGCCGTCTTCCCCGTTGTAGACGTAGCGGGTGGTCAGTCGTGACCACACGTCCCACCACTGCTGGGGGTCGTCGGCCGCGAGGATGTCCCTGACCGACTCGTTGATCTCATCGACGGAGTCACCCCACTCGACGTACTCGAGCGTGTCGGAGTGCATCAGCAGGTGCGACCCGACGAGTGCCAGGGCCGGCAGGCCGCGCAGCCAGCCGAGATGACGCTCGGTCAACGCATCCTGGTCGGAGCTGCGGCCTCCGTTGCGCAGCCAGTTGATCGCGAAGTTGCGCGTCCGGCCACCGACCTCGATGTCGGTCGTCGCGAACCGGTGCATCCCGAGCGCGAGCATCTCGTGGTTGCCCAACAGCGCGACGACCAGGCCGTCGTCCTTCTCGGCCTGCTTCTGCAACCCCATCACCAGGTCGATGACGCCGATCCCGTCCGGACCCCGGTCTACGAGGTCTCCCAACACGTACAGCCGGTCGGCGCCACCGGACCAGACGTCCTGGGCGTCGATCAGCCCCGCCTCCCGGAGTCCGGCCGCCAGTTCTGAGCGGTGGCCGTGCGGGTCGCTTGTGACGAACAGCCGACGTTGCGGCTGGGACGCAGCCGTCACGCGTAACCGAGCACGTCTCGGCGCTGTGCGAACCACGCCAGCGAGGACGCAATGGCGTCCGACAGCGTGTGCTGGCTCGACCAGCCCAGCAGCTCCCTCGCCTTGTCGACGTTGGCGTACGCGCCGACGGCGTCGCCCGGGCGTGGCGGCGCCTCGCGCGTCGGGACCTTCTGGGCGAAGACATGCTCGAAGGTGGCGAGCAGCTCGCGCACCGTGACTCCTTCGCCGGTGCCGATGTTCATGATGGTGGTGCTCGCGCCGACCCTCTCGAGTGCCTGGTCGAACCTCTCCACGGCGGCGACGTGGGCGAGGGCGACGTCCCAGACATGGATGTAGTCGCGCAACCCGGTCCCGTCCCGCGTGGGGTGCGCCGTGCCGGTGATCGTGAAGGCATCCCGGGCCCCGGTCGCGGCGAGCAGCAGCTGACCGATCACGTTGCCCGGATCGCGGTCGTACAGACCACTGCGCAGGTCGGGATCGGAGCCGATCGGGTTGAAGTAGCGCAGGATGATCGCGCGCAGGTCGGTGACCTCGGCCATGTCCTCCAACGCCATCTCCATCACGCGCTTGGTCTTCGCGTATGGCGACTGAGGCGCCAACGGGGACTCCTCGGTCACCTCGAAGTCGGGCGACACGTCATACAGGGAAGCTGTGGACGAGAAGACGATGCGGGGCTTCCCCAGAGTGACGAGCTCGTCGAACATCTCCAGAGACTTCGCGATGTTGTCGCGGTAGTACGTGTAGGGGAGCTCAACGGACTCGGGGACGCTGATCCGGGCAGCCATGTGGATCGTGAGTGCCAGGTCGGGGTGCTCCTCGACGATCTGGGCGATGAGTGCGCGATCCCCGATGTCACCCTCGTAGAACGGTCGCCCGCGAGCGAACTCACGCCGGCCACGGACCAGCGAGTCGAGGACGACAGGGCTGTGCCCGGCCTGCTCGAGCGCTGTGCAGGTGATGCTGCCGATGTAGCCGGCTCCCCCGGTCACCAGAATCTTCATGCGAAGACCCTAGCCGGGCCGGTCTGGCGACCTGCAGATGCTCAGGGACTCCGGGCGATCGTGTCGGACTCAGTCGCGCCGAGTCACCAGCCCGAGCCGAAACAGACGAACGGAGCAGGCAGCGCACCGCCGGCCTCGACCATGGCCGACGCGAGCGCCTCCGCCGGCGGCTTGCCTGCGGCCAGGTGGTGATGTGTGGCCGCCAGCGTCGTACACGCCACGTCGTCGTCGACGCTGGCCGGCGAGGCGATGACGGTACGCGCACCGGCGTGGAGCCAGGCGACCGTCATGCCGATCGTCTCCTCGCCCCAACGCACCGACGAGCGACCCAGCTCGCACGCGGACAGGATGACGATGGGTGGGATGGTGGCGAGCTGATCGATGTCGTAGCCGAACCATGGTCCGTCGACGAGCTCGAGACCGGAGAACAGCGGGTTGTCGGAGGAGTGCCGGCCGTGCGCGGCCACGTGGAAGACGTCGACGTCGGCGGCGAGTGCGGCCACCCCGGCCGCGGTCGCGTCGCCGTCGCGCAAAATGGCGGTCCTGGACCAGGCCTTGGCAGCGGCGTCGATCTCCTCGTTCGCGCGGGCCACCCGTGGGCCGGCGACGAAACCGGCGTTCGTCGTCGACTCCGACGTGCCGCGCGCCCGCAACCAGGATGTCGCCGACCGGGGCACGGTCAGTGGTCGACCGGAGAAGCCCGGGAGCAGCGTCCACGGCACACCCGCCAGCGCACCTGCCGGTACGACCACGACGCGACGATCGCCGAGGGCGTCGGCAAGCGGTGCCACCAGTCGGTCAGCCAGCTCGGTCAGCCGTGCCCGCAACCCGTCCTGTACGACGGCCCGCAGGTCGGCGGGCAGCCGGGTCGCCGACATGTCGAGATCTGCCTGCATCCCAGCGAGCAGATGCCGGAACGACGCGAGACGGTCCAGCTCATGCACCCCGGCTCCGTCCTCGCTCAACGTCAGGCCGACCAGCCGTTCTCCGACGAGGAGGTAGGTCGCGAGAACCGCACCATCGTCCGCGAGCGCGTCCGCCACCTCGGCCAGTGCAGCCGGTTCAGTGACCTGGCCACTCCCTTCGCCGTACCACTGCCGCTGCCGGATCAGGCGCCGGAGCTCTCCCGTTCGCCGGGCCAGCGCAGCCGTCGGGCGGCCGGCTCGCACGGCCCCTTCGAACTCAGTATGCAGAGCGCGCAGCTCGGTCAGCTCGACCACGGCCTCGGCGTCGCCGGGCGGACGCAGGGGGGTCACTCTGCCGGCGAGGGCGCGCGCGCGTTCCGACCACTCGAACACGACCTCGGGTCTGCCGTCCTCGACTGCGAGCGCCATACCGTGCAGCGAGAGTCGCCGCCCGTGACCGACCAGCGAGCTCTGCAGGTCAAGGCTCCCGAACGTGGACTGCCAGTCATGCAGGTCGGCCAGCCCCCGCCGGACGTGACGGAACGCGTCGGCCCGCCGACTCCGGGCGTGGGCCAGTTCCGC
>JANLYC010000062.1:0-9045 GCA_031365435.1 Nocardioidaceae bacterium | reverse complement strand
GCGCAGGACTACGACAGCGTGAAGCAGCTGTTCGACCCCCGCTTCGACAACTCCCACCCGCTCGCGATCGTGGAGGCGGCGTCCGCCCATGACGTCAAGGAGGCGATCGTGTTCGCGCGGCGGTTCGACCTGGCCGCGCGGCCGCGGGCCGGTGGACACTCCTACGTCGGCGCTTCGACGGTGAGCGACGGTCTCGTCATCGACGTCGGACGGATCGCGGCGACGGCATACGACGCTGGCAGCCGCCTCGCCACGGTCGGTGCCGGGGCCAGGCTCTACGGAGTTCACGCCGAGCTGGCCGCTCACGGCCGGTCGATCCCCACCGGTACCTGCCCGACCGTCGGTGCCGCCGGGCTCACGCTCGGCGGCGGGCTGGGCGTCGACAGCCGCGCCTACGGGCTCACCTGCGACCGCCTTCGGTCGTTGACCGTCGTGACGGCTGACGGAGCCATCAGGACAGTCGACGCTACCCGCAACCGTGACCTGTTCTGGGCCTGTCGTGGCGGTGGCGGCGGCAACGTCGGGGTGGTGACCTCGCTGACCTACGCCACCCACCCGGCGCGTTCGATGGGCTTCTTCCTCGTCACGTTCCCGTGGTCCGCGGCGTCGCGGGTCGTCCGCGGATGGGGGCGCCGCATCCGGCAGATGCCACGCACGTCGTGGATGAACCTGCACCTCGAGGCCGGCTCGGACGGGTCGACCCGCATCCGGGTCGTGGGCGTCTGCCGCGCCGGCGACGAGGGTGCCGAGGCGGCTGCGGTCCAGCGGGCGGTGGGCGTCGACGGTGCGAGCGTCTCGACCTTCCAGAAGTCGTTCCTGGACGGCGTGTCCTTCCTCGGCGGTGGGACGACGTCGGCGCGGCAGGCCTTTGCAGCCGGCAGCGACGTGGTCGCCGCGATGACGCAGAGCCTGTCCCGCGCGCTGCCTGCTGTCGTGGCCGCGCGCGCGGCAAGCCATCAGCCGGCAGCCGTCATCCTCGACCCGTTGACCGGTGCGGTTCGTGACGTCGGCGTCGGCGCCACGGCGTTCCCGTGGCGGCGCCACCTCGCTGACATCCAGTGGTATGTCGGACTGCCGCGGCAGCCGACGGCGGCTCAAATGTCGGCGGCGTACGGCTGGATCGCAGCCGCCCACCACGCGATCGGTTCAGCGAGTGTCGGCGGCTACGTCAACTACCTCGAGCCGCACCAGCCCATCGGTCGCTACTACGGTGCGAACCTGGGACGGCTGCGTCGCATCAAGCGGCTTCGTGACCCGGACGGGTTCTTCCGGTCGGCCTACACGGTCTGATCGCCCCAGCTTGTAGCCGCGGAGGGCGGGAGCGCAGGTGTCCACAGGCTCTGCGTGGCATCCCATGACCTGGACCTGGCGACATTAGGCTCGCGCTGTGCCCGAGCCGCTCGTTGCCCTGCTGACCGGAGCTGTCGTGGCTGCGCTGTGCGCTCTCGGACCGGCCGTCGTCGCCCGGCTGCCCGAGCCGGAGCTCGACGTGGACGCCACCGACAAGGTGCCGTACGCCGAGCTGGCGGCGCGTCCGGGTCTTGCGCTGAAGCTCGCAGGGGTCGGGGCACTCGTCGGGTTCGCCACCGGATGGGTGCTCGCCGACGACGCCATCCTCGGTGCGTGGGTCTTCCTGGCTGCGGTCGGTGTCGTCCTCGGCTACGTCGACGCCCAGACGCGGCTGCTGCCGACGCGGATCATCGCTCCGTCGTACGCCGTCCTGGTCGCGCTGATCCTCCTGGCGGCCGCCGTCGACGGCGACACCGACGGACTCGTCCATGCGGGGCTCGGCTGGCTGGTGTTCGGTGGCTTCTACTTCGTGATGTGGTACGTCTACCCCAGGGGGCTGGGTTACGGAGACGTCCGTCTCTCGGGCCTGCTCGGGCTTGCGCTCGGCTACCTCGGGTGGGGGCCCGTGCTCGTCGGTCTGTATGCCGGGTTCCTCCTCGGCGGAATCGGCGGCGGTCTCCTGTCCCTGCTGCGGATCGTAGACCGCAAGCGCTACCCCTTCGGCCCGTTCATGCTGGCCGGCTCCCTGGTGGGCCTGGCCTGGGGCGCCGCGGTCGGAAGCTGGTACACCGGATTCTGAGCGGGCTGGCAGGCCCGGCCGTCCACTACGCCGTGTGGGCGGACCCGACAGCCCGGCCACGTGACAGACTTTGGACATGCTGCGTTGGCTGACGGCTGGTGAGTCGCACGGTCCTGCCCTCGTGGCGGTGCTCGAAGGGCTACCTGCCGACGTCGAGATCTCGACCGAGGCCATCGTCGCCGTGCTGGCCCGTCGCCGGCTCGGCTACGGACGAGGTGCCCGGATGTCGTTCGAGCAGGACGACGTCACGATCCTCGGGGGGGTCCGCCACGGTCGTACGATCGGTAGCCCGATCGCGGTCACCATCGGCAACACCGAGTGGCCGAAGTGGCAGCAGGTGATGTCCGCAGACCCGGTCGATCCCGAGGTGCTCTCCGGTCTCGCGCGCAACGCACCCCTGACACGCCCACGGCCCGGCCACGCCGACCTGGTCGGCATGCAGAAGTACGGCTTCGACGAGGCCCGGCCGGTGCTCGAGCGTGCCAGTGCTCGCGAGACCGCGGCCCGGGTCGCGCTGGGTGCGGTCGCGGCCGCCTTCCTCCAGCAGGCGCTCGAGATCCGGCTCGTCTCCCACGTCGTCTCCATCGGCAAGTCCGAGGCTCCTCCTGGCGCTGTCCCCACCTTCGCCGACGTGGCAGCGCTCGACGCCGACCCCGTTCGGTGCCTGGACCACTTCGCGAGTGCCGCGATGACGGCCGAGATCGACCAGGCGCACAAGGACGGCGACACCCTCGGCGGCGTCGTCGAGGTGCTGGCGTACGGCGTACCGCCAGGACTCGGGTCGCACGTGCACTGGGACCGTCGACTCGACTCGCGGCTGGCCGGTGCGTTGATGGGGATCCAGGCGATCAAGGGTGTCGAGGTCGGCGACGGCTTCGACGTGGCCCGCGGACCGGGTTCAGCCGCCCATGACGAGATCGAGCCCGGTCCGGACGGTCCACGTCGTACGTCAGGGCGCAGTGGCGGCACCGAGGGTGGGATGTCGACCGGCGAGCCGCTCCGGGTCCGGGCGGCGATGAAGCCGATCGCCACGGTGCCACGCGCCCTGCGCACCGTGGACGTCGCGACCGGCGAAGCCGCTGTGGCTCACCATCAACGATCTGATGTATGTGCTGTGCCGGCGGCTGCAGTCGTGGCCGAGGCCATGGTCGCGCTGGTGCTCGCCGAGGCGGCGGTCGAGAAGTTCGGCGGCGACGCAGTGGCCGAGACCCGCCGCAACCGCGACGGCTATCTCGCTTCGCTGAGGAAGCCATGAGCCCACCACCCGTCCCGAGTCGGCCCCGCGTCGTGCTCGTCGGCCCACCCGGCGCCGGCAAGACCACGGTCGGCAAGGCCCTCGCTCGTCGTTGGGGAGTGGACTTCCGAGACACCGACAGGGACGTCGAGGCGGTGACCGGCAAGCCCGTCGCGGAGATCTTCGTCGACGAGGGCGAGGGTTACTTCCGCGAGCTGGAGGCTGCCGCCGTGATCACGGCTCTCGCCGATCACCCGGGGGTGCTCGCACTCGGCGGTGGCGCGGTGACCTCGCCCACCATCCGAGAGCGCCTGCAGGGGCATTGCGTGGTCTTCCTCGACGTCGGGCTCGCGGACGCCTCGTCCCGGGTCGGACTGGGGGTCACCCGGCCGCTCCTGCTGGGCAATGTCCGTAGCCAGCTGAAGGCCCTGCTGGACGCCCGTCGACCGCTCTACGCCGACGTCGCGATGGCCACCGTCGCCACCGACGGCCTCGACGTCGAGGCCGTCGTCGAGCAGGTCGCCGCGGCGGTCGAGCCGCGGATCGGCACGGCCTGATGAGCTCTCCGACCCTGATCCGCGTCGAGACCGACGCGCCGTACGACGTGGTCGTCGGCAACGGCGTCACCGACCGACTCGCGGAGCTGGTCGGCGACCAGGCCC
This sequence comes from Nocardioidaceae bacterium, assembly GCA_031365435.1. Classification (GTDB taxonomy): domain Bacteria; phylum Actinomycetota; class Actinomycetes; order Propionibacteriales; family Nocardioidaceae; genus JANLYC01. The sequence goes on along the minus strand of JANLYC010000062.1, from coordinate 5,060 downwards.
AACGGGTGGCGGTCATCCACCCGACGGCGCTCAGCGAGCTCGGTCATCGACTGCGCGACGAGCTGCTCGGAGGCGGGTTCGAAGCGGTCGCCATCGAGGTGCCGGACGCCGAGGCGGCCAAGACGGCCGAGACCGCCGCTTCCTGCTGGGCCGCCCTGGGCCGGCACGGGTTCACGCGGTCCGACGCCGTGGTCGGGGTCGGTGGCGGCGCGACGACCGACCTGGCCGGCTTCGTGGCGGCGACGTGGCTGCGCGGCGTGCGGGTCGTGCACGTGCCGACCACCCTGCTCGGCATGGTCGACGCCGCCGTCGGGGGCAAGACCGGCATCAACACCAGCGAGGGCAAGAACCTGGTGGGAGCCTTCCACGAGCCGGGCGGGGTGCTGTGCGACCTGGAGACACTGGCGTCGCTGGACCGTGCGGACGTGGTCAGCGGCCTCGCGGAGGTGGTCAAGTGCGGCTTCATCGCCGACGCTGCGATCCTGCCGCTGGTCGAGCAGCATCCGGCAGCCGCGCAGGACCCGTCGTCGGCGGTATGTCGTGAGCTGATCGAGCGGGCGATCCGCGTCAAGGCGGCTGTCGTCGCAGGCGACCTCCGCGAGCGCCCGTCCAAGGGCGTGGGGCGTGCGGCACTCAACTACGGCCACACGCTCGGCCACGCGATCGAGCGCGCCGAGGGCTACCGCTGGCGGCACGGTGCGGCGGTGTCTGTGGGCATGGTGTACGCGGCGGAGCTGGCCCGGGTCGCGGGTTACCTCGACGCAGACACGGCAGCGCGTCACCGTGAGGTGCTGACCGCGCTCGGCCTACCGACGTCATACGACGGAGCCTCGTGGGAGTCATTGCGGTCGACCATGAGCGTCGACAAGAAGACGCGTGGCAGCAGGCTGCGTTTCGTCATCCTCGAGGCGCAGGGTCGACCGGCGATTCTCGAAGCACCAGAGCCCGCGCTGCTCACCGCTGCCTTCGCCGCGGTGTCGCCTGTCGGGCAGCGATAGGCTCCGGCCCGTGAGCGCCACCCAACCCGTCCTCGTCCTCAACGGGCCCAACCTCGGCCGGCTGGGGTCGCGTGAGCCTGAGGTCTACGGCTCTGCGACGTACGACGACCTGGTGGATTCCTGCCGCGGATGGGGACAGGAGCTCGGGCTGGAGGTCGACGTACGCCAGACCGACGACGAGGCGACCCTGGTGGGCTGGATCCACGAAGCCGTCGACGCGGGAGCCACCGTCGTGCTCAACCCGGCGGCGTTCACGCACTACAGCTATGCACTGCGCGACGCCTGTGCCCAGCTCGACGGTCGGCTGCTCGAGGTGCACCTGACGAACCCGATGGCGCGCGAGGAGTTCCGCCACACCAGCGTGGTGTCGGCCGTGGCGCGCGGCACGATCGCCGGGTTCGGACTGGACTCCTACCGGCTCGCGCTCCAGGCGCTCGCGGGGGACCGGGACGTCAGCTGACGCCGCGCACGGTGTGCACGGTCTGCACGGCCTCGATGATGCTGCAGTCCAGCTCGTCACACACCATCCGTACGGCGGCGACCTCCTGACCGTCGGCCAGGAAGCTGATCACCCGCACCCGCAGGTCGTCCGGCAGCTCGCGCGCAGCGGCACCGGGAAGCATGGCCGCTGCGACCGGTCCGGACGGTACGCCGAGCAGGCTGCTCTCGATGGTGGAGTCCAAGGTGCTCTCCAGAGCGACTGACCCGACGTCACGGCCGGTCCCTCGACGGGGCGGTCCCGAAGGCGAAGGAGTCGCGACATCCCCGACGGCGGTCTCCTCCGCGATCTCCATCAGCTCACGCAGCACCGGCAGTTCAGCGCGGGCAGGGGGAGGCACGCCGGGCGCACCCGGTTCGGGCGGCGGGATCTGCACGGCCGGTGCATGGGGTGCCACCGATGCGGATCGGGCCGCCGGTCGCATCGAGGCGGCCCACTGAGGCAGGACGAGCGGTTGCGCTGCGACGGTCGGATAGGCGCGCGCGGCGAGAGGAGGCGGCTGGGTCGAAGCCGGGGGAGTGACGCCCGCCTGTTGATCAGCACGGGCTCGCGCCGCCGCGGCGGTCCGGGACATCCGGCCGAGGACGATCAGGGCGATGACGACGAACCCCAGCCAGAAACTCATGCACTCCACGGTAGTCGCCGCGACGACGGCGTCCTCAGGAATCGGCATGGTGCGCGCGGCTCCGTCGATTGGGGCGTGCGGGGCGCCTGCGGCTAGACTGGCGCGCCGACCCGTGGTCGTTTCTTGAACGACGCACGGCCCAGCACTTCTCCGGCACCGCGAGTGCGACGATCCCGAGACAAACAAGACACAGGAAGCCCTCATGGCGACGACGAACGACCTGAAGAACGGCAGGGTGCTCAACCTCGACGGACAGCTGTGGTCCGTCGTCTGGTTCCAGCACCACAAGCCCGGCAAGGGCGGTGCCGTCATGCGTACGAAGCTGAAGAACGTGATGTCGGGCAAGGTCGTCGACAAGACGTTCAACGCCGACGTGAAGGTCGATGTCGCCAACGTGGACAAGCGCACGATGACCTATCTGTACAACGACGGGGACTCGTACGTGTTCATGGACGCCGAGACGTTCGAACAGACACATCTCCCACCGGACACGGTCGGAGACGCCTCGAACTTCATGCTCGAGAACCAAGAAGCGATCGTCGCGGTCCATGACAACACGCCCCTGTACATCGAGCTCCCGGCCTCCGTCGAGCTGACCGTCGAGTACACCGAGCCGGGGCTGCAGGGTGACCGCTCCACCGGCGGCACGAAGCCGGCGCGGCTGGAGACCGGCCACGAGATCGCGGTTCCGTTGTTCATCACCACCGGTGAGAAGGTCAAGGTCGACACCCGCGACGGCAGCTACCTCGGCCGCGTCACCAGCTAACCGGCTGAGTCAGGAGCACACGTTCATGGGTGCACGCAGCAAGGCGCGCAAACGCGCGCTGGACATCCTCTACGAGTCCGAGCTACGTGGACTTCCGGCCGAGGAGACCCTCGTGGCGCGCCAGCAGGCGGCCGAGACGCCGCTCAACGACTACACCGTCAGGCTGGTCCAGGGCGTGGACCTGCATCGCGCCGCGATCGACGAGACCATCACGGCGTACTCCTCGGGGTGGCCGCTGGCGCGGATGCCCGCCGTCGACCGCAACATCGTGCGGATCGGTGTCTACGAGCTCACGTACGTCGACGAGGTGCCGAACGCGGTCGCGCTGTCTGAGGCCGTGGGGCTCGCGCGCGAGCTGTCGACCGACGACTCGCCGTCGTTCGTGAACGGCCTGCTGGCCAAGATCGCGGGCCACAAGGAGCCGGCACACCGCATCCACTGATCCCTTGTTGATGAGGTGGTTTGCTTATCAGTACTCCACAGGCTCTCTCGTGCCGTCGGGGCGCATGACACCCCAGTTGATGAGGCGTTCGGCCAGCGCGCTCGGCGGCTCGTCGTAGATGACGGCCAGCGTGCGCAGGTCTTCCTGCCGGATCGACAGCACGCGGCCGTTGTAGTCACCACGCATCGACTGGATGCTCGCGGTGAAACGGGACAGGGGAGCGGCGTCGTTGAGGTCGAGCTGGTGCAGTCGCTCGATGTCGAGGACCAGTTTCGGCTGCGCCTCGCGGGCTGCCCCGAGCTCATGCGCACCAGGCAACAGCTCGTTCATCGGCACGCCGTAGAACTGGGCGAGCTCGGACAGCCGCTGGACGGTGACCGCGCGGTCGCCGCGCTCGTAGGAGCCGACCACCACCGCCTTCCAGAGGCCGTCGGACTTCTCCTCGACCCCTTGCAGGGACAGACCTTGCTGCTGGCGAATCGCGCGCAGTCGCATCCCGAGGGCCTTGGCGTAGTTCTCTGTCATGTTTCGTCCCTTTCTTGGCGGACGAAAATGGTATGGATCGTCCTGCACCGAGGGCAAAAGCGTACCGAGGAATCGGTCTTGGTTACTCAGAGTTGCGAAAAATACTCTGTGTATGGGAAAACTTGCCCGCGGAGTGGTCCGGACCACCTGATACGGTGACAACCGACAGACATCCTTTAACGAGCCGTCCTGTGAGGCGGAGAAGGAGGTCGAAGCCGTGTCGTCTGCGCAGCGCAGCTCGTCCGCCACGACCGCATCAGCAGCCTCCCCGGGGACCCCTTCTCAGGTCGATCCTCCCTCCGATTCCCCTCCGGAGTCCTCCCCTGGATCCGCGCCCTCCTCCTCCGTCGAGGTGTCCCGTGTCGTTCTCGACGCGAATGACATCAACCGCGCCCTGACGCGGGTCGCCCACGAGATCCTCGAGCGCAACAAGGGCACGGCCGACGTCATCTTGCTGGGGATCCCCTCGCGCGGAACCCCACTGGCTCACCGGATCGCCGCCGTCATGAGCCGGGTCGAAGGCGTCGACGTACCGGCCGGCTCGCTCGACATCACGATGTACCGCGACGACCTGCGGATGCGCCCTGCGCGAGCAGTCGGCGCGACCGAGATCCCCGCCCGTGGCGTCGACGGCGCCATCGTCGTCCTCGTCGACGACGTGTTGTTCAGCGGACGCACGATCCGTGCCGCACTCGACGCGCTCAACGATGTGGGCCGTCCGCGAGCCGTCCAGCTCGCCGTGCTCGTCGACCGCGGCCACCGGGAGCTGCCGATCCGCGCCGACTTCGTGGGCAAGAATCTGCCGACCTCGCTCGCCGAGCGCGTCCAGGTGTCACTCAGCGAGTACGACGGTGCGGACGGGTCCGCCCCGGGCCCCGATGCCGTCGTCATCTCCACACCCAGCGGGAGCGACTCATGAAACGTCATCTGCTCTCGGCGGCCGACCTCACCCGCGACGATGCCCTGACCATCCTCGACACCGCCGTGGAGCTCCGGGCCCTCGCCGACCGGCCGATCAAGAAGCTGCCGACCCTGCGGGGGCGCACGGTCGTCAACCTGTTCTTCGAGGACTCCACCCGCACCCGCATCTCGTTCGAAGCGGCTGCCAAGCGGCTGTCGGCCGATGTCATCAACTTCTCCGCCAAGGGTTCGAGCGTCTCCAAGGGCGAGAGCCTGAAGGACACCGCGCTGACGCTCGAGGCGAT
>JANLYC010000029.1:0-4229 GCA_031365435.1 Nocardioidaceae bacterium | reverse complement strand
ACGGTGGGACACGAAGACCTCCAGGGTGAGGAGCGGTTTCTAGACAGCTCCACTCCACGCCCGGAGGTCTTCGTACATCAAGCGCATTCAGATCGTGTCGTCGCACAATCTCAACCAATGTCCCTGGGCAGTACACCTAGTGAACAAGCCACCTACCTTCTGCCCTAGGCACGTTTGCCTTGTGAGGAAGCCACCTGGCTTGTTCACAAGGCAAACGCCTCGGCCAGCTTGAGGTCAGGCGGAGGGGGAGGTGGGTGATTCGGAGGTCTGGGCGATGACGCTGTCGAGACGGGCGCGGGCGCCGTCCAGCCAGCGTTGACAGATCGCGGCCAGCTGCTCGCCGCGCTCCCACAGCTCGATGGACTCCTGCAGGGTCGTACCACCGGCTTCGAGGCGTTGTACGACGCTCACGAGCTCGTCACGCGCCTCCTCGTAGCTGAGCTGGTCGTCGGAGTCAGCACCTTCCGCGCTGTCGGCTGCCGGGCTGGGCGGGGTCTCAGGCATCGTGGCTTCCTTGGTCGGGGGTGTCAGCGTCAGCGCGGTCGTCGGGATGGATGTCGTCGATGGTGGAGCTGAACCTTCCGTCGGCGAGTCGGGTGTCGATGTGGGCCCCCGACGCCAGAGCGGTTGTCGACGTGACGACGGTGCCGTCCACGGTCTGGACGACGGCGTACCCGCGTTGAAGTGTGGCAAGCGGTGAGAGGGATCGCACCCGCGCGAGGTGGTGCGCGAGGTCGTCGGTCGCGCGAGTCAGCCGGTGGTCGACCGTACGACGGGTCCGCGCCACGAGCTCTTCGACACGACCGGTGAGCTCGTCGAAGATCCGGTGTGGGTCAGCCAGTACTGGTCGCGAACGCATCGTCGACAGTCCTTGCTGTTCGCGGTGTACGACGCTCGACATGACGAATCTGCCGCGGTCACGTACGGCCTGGACCTTGTGCAGCTCCTCGACGACGTCCGGCACCACCCGCTTCGCAGCGTCGGTGGGCGTCGAGGCGCGGAGGTCGGCGACGAGGTCGAGCAACGGCTGGTCCTCCTCGTGCCCGATCGCGCTGACCACAGGCGTGGTACACGCCGCCACTGCCCGGATGAGTCCCTCGTCGGAGAACGGCAGCAGGTCCTCGAGCGCACCGCCCCCGCGAGACACGATGATGACGTCGACTTCGGGATCCTTGTCGAGCTGGCGCAGCGCCTCGATGACCTGCCGGGCCGAGTCGTGGCCCTGCACACTCACGTTCTCGACCCGGAATGTGACCCCGGGCCAGCGCCTCCGGGCGTTGTCGATCACGTCACGCTCAGCCGCCGAGTCGCGCCCGGTGACCAGACCGATCAGGCGAGGCAGGAACGGCAGCCGACGCTTGCGGGCCGGGTCGAAGAGGCCTTCGGCAGCCAGCAGCTGACGGCGCTGCTCGATCCGGGCCAGCAGCTCGCCGACGCCGACCGGGCGGATCTCCTTCGCCACCAGGGACAGCGACCCTCGAGGCACGAAGTAGCTGAACCTGGCGAACACCACGACCCGGGCGCCTTCGGTGATCGGTGTTGCCATCGCGTCGAGGACCGACCGATGGCAGGTCACCTGGACCGATACTTCGGCCAACGGGTCACGCAGTGTCAGGAACACGGTCGGGGTGGAGGGCCGACGCGTGAGCTGTGCGATCTGCCCTTCGACCCAGACGGGGCCGAGCCGGTTGATGTAGCCCGTCATCGCGTTGGCGATCACGCGCACGGGTGCCGGTTGCTCCAGGCTGGTGTCGAGGGCCACAGACCGAGGCTAGTGGGCCGGGCCGCCTGAGTGGGACACGCCACAGCCGGTGTGGACGACACCGTTGCGCCGCACGCATGTTTGGGCGTCGTACGCCGCCCCGCCTACGATGGCAGGCATGTCCTCATCAGCACCCGACCTCACCGGTATGCCGTCCGACCCCTCGACGGCGACCCCGCAGCCGGGTGACCGCACCGTCCTGCTCGCCGCGCCGCGTGGCTACTGCGCCGGCGTCGACCGCGCCGTGATCACCGTCGAGAAAGCGCTGGACCTCTATGGTCCGCCCGTCTACGTGCGCAAGCAGATCGTTCACAACAAGCACGTCGTCCGCACCCTCGAGGAGCGGGGCGCAATCTTCGTCGAGGAGCTCGACGAGGTCCCCGAAGACTCGACCGTCGTCTTCTCGGCACACGGTGTCTCGCCGGCGGTGCACGAGCAGGCGGCCGAGCGCCGGCTCAAGACGATCGACGCGACCTGCCCGCTGGTCACCAAGGTCCACAACGAGGCGCGCCGCTTCGCCGACGACGACTACGACATCCTGCTCATCGGCCACGAGGGTCACGAGGAGGTCGAGGGCACCGCCGGGGAGGCGCCGCGCAACATCCGTCTCGTGCAAAGCCCCGGCGACGTGCCCACCATCGAGGTCCGAGACCCCAACCGGGTCGCCTGGCTGTCCCAGACGACTTTGTCGGTCGACGAGACGATGGAGACCGTGGACCGGATCCGCGAGCAGTTCCCCAATCTGCTCGATCCGCCGTCCGACGACATCTGCTACGCCACCCAGAACCGTCAACAGGCGGTCAAGGAGATCGCCAAAGGCGCTGATCTGGTGCTGGTGGTCGGCTCCGGCAACTCCAGCAACTCCGTCCGGCTGGTCGAGGTCGCGCTCGAGGCAGGTGCCAAGGCGTCATACCGCGTCGACGACGCGTCCGAGATCGACGAGGCCTGGCTCGACGGCGTCGGCTCGGTCGGCGTCACTTCGGGAGCGTCCGTGCCCGAGGACCTGGTCGATGGCGTCCTCCACTTCCTGGCCGAGCGTGGCTACCCGGCTGCGCGCGCGGTGCACACCGCTGAGGAGTCGCTGATCTTCGCGCTCCCACCCGAGCTGCGCAAGGACATGCGTGACGCGGAGATCGCCCGCGGCTGATTTCCCGTCAGCCCCGGTCAGCCCGGTCAGCCCCGTCAGCGCCGTCAGCGGTGGCGGTGATGTGCGGTGCGACCCGCAACCGTGACGAGCGCGATGCCGTAGCCGAACACGAGTGCTCCCGCGTGAGAAGTCAGTCCCGTGAGGAACGTCTGGGCCATGCCGCCCGACGGGACGAATGTGCTCGGCGCCAGCAGCGAGACCACGCCGATGGCTGCTCCGAACACCAGCGGAGGCAGCACTCCTGAGGTGAAGAGGTCGTGTCCGCGCACAGCCATCGCGGCCACCAGACAGACCACGACGAAGGTCAGGTCGAAGAAGTACGAGAGCCCGCTGGTCAAAGCGAAGTCCAACGCGACGACGAGCCCGGTCGTCAGGCCGGCCACCAGGACGACGCCACGTCCCGGCATCCCGGGCAGCGACTCGTAGACCGTGGAGCGTGGCTGGTGGCGAACCGGGCCATGTTCGTAGGAGTCGTCGACGTACGCCGCGTCGTCGATGCCGGCGTCGCCGAAGTCGTCGCGCCCGACGGAAGGAAGCACGTCCTCGACCACCAGGTCGGGGGCGTACTGGTCGAAGGGTGTGTCAGTGGTTGGGTGTGGCGAAGTGGACATGGGTCGCCTCCCTGGCCGGCTCGTCACTTCACGGTACGACGAGGAGGCCGTCCGGCCGTGGCGCCGCGCCGGGCCTGACCAGCCGCGTTGTCCCAGGTCAGGAGTCCCGAACGCGTCAGTCGCCGACGGCGTACCGGCTGAAACGCTCGCGGCCGGGCTGACCCTCGATGACCGGGCTCGGCTCGGGCTCGAGCAGCTCGGGAGCAGTGAGCGGTCGTGGCAGCTCGGTCAACGTGGCAGGGGCAGAGAGGTCGCGGTCGACTCCTTGCAGGTCGCGCATCTTGCGAGCGCTGACCAGTACCCGGGTCTCGAGCGAGCCGATGGCCTGGTTGTAGCTGCCGACGACCGTCGAGATCGAACGTCCGAGCTTGTCGAGGTGGCCGCCGACCGTGCCGAGCCGGTCGTAGAGCTCGCGGCCGAGCTGGTGGACTTCGCGGGCGTTGTCGGCCAGAGCATCCTGGGTCCAGGCATAGGCCACGGTCTTGAGCATGGCGATCAGCGTGGTCGGGGTGGCGAGCATCACGCCCCTGGAAGCGGCGTGGTCGATCAGCGTCGGGTCGACGTCGAGAGCCTGCGCGAAGATCGCCTCACCCGGGAGGAACATCACGACGAACTCGGGTGACGGTGAGAACTGCGCCCAGTAGGCCTTGGCCGCCAACGCGTCGACGTGGGTGCGGACCTGACGGGCGTGGCGACGCAGTTCGGCGTC
>JANLYC010000329.1:0-6650 GCA_031365435.1 Nocardioidaceae bacterium | reverse complement strand
CTCGTGATGGCGGTGCTCGCTCCCGAGAATGACCACCGTGCGCAGCAGGTGTGCCGGTTCAGCGCAGACCAGCGCGGACAGGCTGCCGAGCGGGCCGTCGGCGCAGGAGACGTCGCTGTCGAACCAGATCTCCCACTCGTCCTGAGCGTGGTGCGCGCCGCCCGGATCCATCACCGGTGCGGCGTCGTAGACAGATCGAGGGAAAACCCCGTCGCGGTGGTCGGGCTCACGTAGCCACTATCGCACGCATCCCAAGAGGCATCCGGGGGCGTTTCACTGCTTCTGGGCGTCCTGACGCGTCGCCTCTCCGCAGTCGCAGCGCCGAGACGCGCAGGGTGCTCTTGGACATCATCCGGCCTGCTGGGAGACTCCGGGGATGACGCGTTACGGCCAGCAGTTCGGCCCGGACTTCACGTTCCTGGGCGTCCCGATGTGCGACCTGGAGGATCCGGCGTCGTACGCCGACGCGCAGGTCGTGATCTTGGGTGCCCCGTTCGATGGCGGCACCTCCGCCCGCTCGGGGGCCCGCTTCGGGCCGATGGCGATCCGGATGAGGGACTACCTGGCCCACGACGGTTCACGTCCGAGCCTCGCGCTGCGCACCGACGGGCTTGTCGACCTGAACGTCGTGGATGCCGGAGACGTGGAGATGTACTCCGGTGACATCGAGGTGGCGTTGCCCGCTCTCGAGGCGGCGGTCGAGAAGGTGACGCGGTCCGGAGCCATCCCGGTCATCCTCGGTGGCGACCACTCCGTCACGTATCCAGACGCGAAGGGCGTCGCGAACGTGCTCGGTCACGGCCGGGTGTCCATGATCCACTTCGACGCGCATGCCGACACCGGCAACATCGAGTTCGGTTCGTTGTGGGGCCATGGCCAGCCGATGCGGCGGCTCATCGAGTCCGGGGCGCTGCGGGGGGACCGCTTCCTGCAGATGGGGTTGCGCGGGTACTGGCCACCGCCGGAGACGTTGGACTGGATGGCCGGCCAGCAGATGCGCTCCTACGAGATGACCGAGATCGTGCACCGTGGCCTCACCGAGTGCCTGACCGAGGCCTTCGCCATCGCGATGGACGACTGCGACGGGGTGTTCCTGTCCGTCGACATCGACGTCTGCGACCCAGGGCACGCGCCGGGAACGGGCACGCCCGAACCCGGCGGCCTGACCGCGCGCGAGCTCCTCGACGCCGTACGACGTATCTGCCTGGAGCTGCCGGTCGTGGGCGTCGACGTCGTCGAGGTGGCGCCGCCGTACGATCACGCGGACATCACCGCGGCGCTCGGCAACCGTGTCGTGCTGGAAGCGCTGTCGGCCATCGCGCGGCGGCGTCAGGACAACCGTGACGGCACGACCTGGGATCCGGCGACGCCACTGCTCGCTGATCGCGGGCTTCCTGCCGACGACTCTGCGCACGGATAGACCTGTGCCAGCGCCACATCAGCCCGTAGTGGCGATGCCCCCGATGACGCGACCAGGATGGTGAGAGACCGTGCACGAGATCGACCAGACGACCGAGCAGATGGTGCGCAGCGTGCTCGCCTACGCCGAGAACCGGCTACGGATGAACCCCGTGCCGCTCGACCGGGGAGCGTTACCGGCTGATGAGCTGTATGGCCGCCTCGACGGGCTCATCCGCGAGGTGGGCCGCCACCCTGACGAGGTGCTGGGGGTCTATGCGTCGGTGATCGCTCCGAGTGTGATCTCTGCCGACAGCCCGCGGTTTCTCGGTTTCATCCCGGCAGCACCGACGAAGGCGAGCCTGCTGTTCGACATGCTCGTGTCGTGCGCGTCGATCCAGGGCATCTCGTGGCTCGAGGCGTCCGGGGCCATCGCCGCGGAGAACACCGTGCTTCGGTTGATCGCGGCTGAGGCAGGCCTTCCCTCCGGCGCAGGCGGATGTTTCGTGTCCGGTGGGTCCGCCGGCAACCTTTCGGCGCTGGCGGTCGCGCGGGAGACGGCGAAGCAGCGGCTCGGATCCGCGGCCGACGGTCGTCGCCTCCGCGTTGTCGTCGGCACGGACGCACACTCGTCGATCATCAACACGCTGCGACTGCTGGAGATGGACGCGCTCGTCGTCAGCACACCCGACCACCGGATGACCGCCGACACCGTCCGGGCGGCTCTCGACGCCGACGCCGACCTGTCCGACATCGCGGCAGTGGTCTGCACGTCCGGCACCACGAACGCAGGCATCGTGGACGACCTCGCGGGGGTCGGTGCCCTCGCGAAGGAACGCGGCTGGTGGTTCCACGTCGACGGCGCCTACGGGGGCGCCGGCATCTTCGCCCCGTCGCTCAAGCCGAAGTACGCCGGTCTCGAGCAGGCGGACTCGTTCATCCTCGACCCGCACAAGTGGTTGTTCACGCCGTTCGACTGCTGCGCGGTGCTGTATCGCGACCCGGAGCTGGCACGTGCCGTGCACACGCAGGACGCGTCGTACCTCGACGTCATCCACGGCGCCGACGGCGAGTGGAACCCCACGGACTATGCGTACCACCTGACGCGACGGGCGCGAGGGCTGCCGCTGTGGTTCTCGCTCGCGGTGTACGGGGTCGATGCCTACCGGGAGGCCATCGAGGTCGCGGTGACCTTGGCCCGCGAGACCGCGGCACTCGTCGCCGCCGCTTCGCACCTCGAGCTGATCCGTGAGCCCGACCTCGGCATCGTTCTGTTCCGTCGTACCGGGTGGAGCGCGGAGGACTACGACGCCTGGGCGAAGCAGCTGCATCACGACGAGGTCGCGTTCATCCCGCCGAGCAAATGGGACGGCGAGACCGTCGGCCGCTTCGCCTTCCTGCATCCGGGCACGAGCATGGCCGTGGTCCGCGAGGTGCTTGCTCGGACGGAATGAGCATGACCGAGCTCCTCAGTCTCTTTCCGCGCGGCAGCGAGCTCGCCGCCGACGGAACGCTCGTGGTCGGCGGCTGCCGGGCCGACGACATCGTCGAGCAGTTCGGGACACCCGTGCTGGTCGTCGCTGAGAACGCGCTGCGCGCCCGCGCGCGGGAGTATGCCGACGGGCTGTCGACCCGCTGGCGCAACTCGCGGGTCGTGTTCGCCTCCAAGGCGTTCCCGTGCACGGCCGTGCAACGGGTCATGGTCGAGGAGGGGCTTGGTCTCGACGTCGCGGGTGGTGGCGAGATCCTGACCGCGGCGAAGGCGGGAGTCGATTTCGGCCTGGTGGTCCTGCACGGCAACGCCAAGACCAGCGAGGAGATCGCACTGGCCGTCGATCGGGCGGTCGGGCTCGTCGTCGTCGACAACGCGGACGACGTCGACCGGCTGGAGGCGATCGTGCCGGCCGGTCGGACGCAGGACGTGCTGGTGCGGATCATCCCGAGCGTCACGGCCGAGACCCACGCTCACGTGCTCACCGGACACGAGGGCTCGAAGTTCGGGCTCAGCCCGAGGGCGGCGACCACGTTGATCGCCCGCATCGAGCGGAGCTCTCGCCTGCGGATGCAGGGTCTGCACGTCCACGTGGGTTCGCAGATCCTCGACACCGAGCCGTTCGCGCGGTCCGTGGCGCCGCTGGCCGCGCTCGGTGAGTTCCCCGTCTATGACCTCGGCGGCGGCCTCGGAGCCCGTTACACCTGGGCCGACGATCCGCCCACCGTCGGCTCGTATCTCGACACGCTGGTGGGTGCCGCGCGAGAACACCTGCCCGCGGCGTCTCAGCTCATCATCGAACCCGGACGCAGTATGGTCTGCGAAACCGCGACCACGCTGTACCGCGTCACCACCGTCAAGCGCGGGGGACCGACCACGTTCGTGGCCGTGGACGGCGGGATGGGGGACAACCTCGATGTCGCGCTCTACGGCCAACGGTTCGAGGCGGGGATCGTGGGACGCTTCCATGCCGCCGACCCGGAGAACGTCACGGTCGTCGGCCGGCACTGCGAGAGCGGCGACGTGCTCATCACCCACTCCACGCTCTCGGACCCGCAGGTGGGCGACCTGCTGGCCGTGCCGGCTACCGGCGCCTACTGCTACACGATGTCCAACACGTACAACGGAAGTCGCCGCATCCCCGTGGTGTTCGCCCGCGACGGGCAGGCGCGGCTCGTCGTACGACGCGACACCTGGGCCGATCTGCTCATGCGTGACGTGGACTGAGCCGCCGGAACCGCTCGACCTCGACATGCTCGGTCGGCTGCCTGATGTCGTGGGATAGTACGAGCGCGTCACACTGTCCCTCAGCTGTGCAGGAGTCGTCGATGGTGCATCCGCTCGAACCGCTCAACGAGCAGGAGTTCCGGCTCACCACCGCCGTACTCCGCCGCGAGCGAGCCCTCGACGATATGTGGCGGTTCGCCTCTATCGAGCTCGAGGAACCGGCAAAGGCCGATGTCAGGGCCTGGCGGGCCGGAGACCCGGTGCAGCGCCGGGCGCTGGCCGTGCTCTGGAACCGCGCGGACAACGAGACCTGGGAGGCGGTGGTCGACCTCGGCGCCGAGTCGCTCGTCTCCTGGACGCATGTACCGGACGTGACGCCGCACTTCACCACCGACGAGTACACCGAGGTCGACGCTGCCATGCGCGCGCATCCGGACGTCATCGCGGCGCTGGCCGACCGCGGTATCACCGACATGTCGTTGGTCACCATCGAGGTGTGGACGTACGCCAAGGCTCTCATGCCCGAGCAGTGGCGCGACCGCAGGCTCGGCTGGTGCGACATCTGGTACCGAGAGACCCCGCAGGGAAACCTCTACGCCCATCCCGTGTCGGGGTTGAAGGTCGTCGTGGACGTCAACTCCCTGGAGCTGCTCGAGCTGGAGAACGACCACGACCACGGCCAGCCCGACGTCGACGCGGAGTACGTGCCAGGGGTATGGGCGGGCGACCAGCGCGCCGACCTGACCCCGCTTCACATCACCCAGCCGGAGGGAGTCTCCTTCACCCTCGACGGCACCGAGCTGCGATGGCAGAACTGGTCGATGCGACTCGGCTTCAACTACCGCGAGGGCCCGGTGATCTACCAGGTGGCGTACGACGACCACGGCACCACGCGCGACATCGCCTACCGCCTGTCGCTGGCCGAGATGGTCGTGCCGTACCGCGACCCGTCGTTCGACCACTACCGGCGCACCGCCTTCGACATCGGCGAGTGGGGCCTCGGCTTCATGACCACGTCGCTCGAGCTCGGCTGTGACTGCCTCGGCGAGATCAGGTACGTCGACGCGGTGCTGCACGACACGAAGGGGGAGCCCTTCACGATCAAGAACGCGATCTGTCTGCACGAGGAGGTCAACGCGGTGCTGTGGAAGCACGTCGACCACGCCCACGGTGCCGAGGTGCGTCGGATGCGGCGCATGGTCGTGTCGAGCCATGCCACCGTCGCGAACTACGAGTACCTGATCTACTGGCGCTTCTACCAGGACGGCAACATCGAGTGCGAGGTGCGCGCGACCGGCCTCATGGTGACGACGCCCTACGCACAGGGAGCCGAGGCGCCGCGGACGGGCACGGTCGTCGACAAGCAGACCTACGCGCCGTTCCACCAGCACTTCCTGGTGGCACGCCTCGACCTCGACGTCGATGGCGACGACAACACCGTCATGGAGGTCGACTCCTCGGCGTTGCCCGTTTCGACCGACAACCCGCACGGCCTTGCCGTCGTCACCGACTCGACACCCGTCACGTCCGAGGTCGAGGCAGGCCGTGACTTCAACTGGGCGACCCAACGGGTGTGGAAGGTGGTCAACCCCAACCGCACCAATGCGGTCGGGACGAACCCGGCGTACAAGCTGGTGCCGTCGGCATCGATCCCGAGCCTGATGGATCCCGACACCCCCCAGTTCCGTCGTGCGCCCATCATCGGACACACGCTGTGGGTGACCCGGCAGCACGACGACGAGCGTTGGCCGTGCGGCGCCTACCCGACCCAGTCGACCGATGACGACGGTATGACGCGGTGGATTTCCGACGACGAGCCGCTCGAGAACACCGACATCGTGCTCTGGTACGTCTTCGGCATCCACCACGTCACCCGCGTCGAGGACTGGCCGATCATGCCGGCCGACACGATCTCCTTCTGGCTCAAGCCGTTCGGCTTCTTCGACCAGAACCCGTCGATCGACGTCCCGCCCACGATGAGGGCGGCCGGCGGGCACTGCCATACCGAGCCGGACCCCTCCGACCACGTGCACGAACACTGAGCGCTGCGACCCCTTGGGGTCAGCGGTTGCTGGTCACTTCCCAGGTGGTGTTGTCGCCGTGCTGCTGCGTCCAGAACACCCGCCAGCCATTGTGGAACGGCGTCGGCACCTTGGCACCGAGGATCCCGCCGGCCGTCGGGTCACCGTCAGAGACATGGATGCCGGTGATCTCGTTGTCGCCGTCGTTGTAACCAGGGCTGCTCAAGACGTCGTACGTCGCAGACGCGTCGCGACCTTCAGCGAGCCATCGCACGGCCTTGGGTCCTGACGTGCGGTGGTCATCGCCGTGCAGGTCGAGCGAGTAGCCGGAGTCGAGCGCGTTGCGCTGCCCGTGCAGCGTGTCGCCCGCGTCCTCGACCACCAGCAGCCGGTTCTTCGTCGCGAACTGGATGTTGTCCAGGCCGGTGTGGCTCACGTCACCGACGAAGGCAGGGGACAGCCGGCCCGTGTCAGCGGTGCTCGACCGCTGCGTAAGCCGGAACACGCCGCCG
>JANLYC010000017.1:0-6430 GCA_031365435.1 Nocardioidaceae bacterium | reverse complement strand
GAGATCTGCATGATGACGACATAGCGCTTGTCGTAGCTGGCGACCCACGACGTCGTCTGTTTGCCGTAGACCTCTGCCGTGCCGGTCTTTGAGCGCACGTGCACCTTGTCGAGCGGGAACCCGACCATCTTCCAGGCCATCGTGCCGACCTTTGCCGTACCCAGCAGGGCCTGGTCGATGTAGCGCAGGTCCTTCTTGGGCACCGGGACGTGACCCTTGGCCCTGGCCGGGATCCGCTTGATGACGTGACCCTGCGAGTTGACCACGGCCTTGGCCACACGAGGCTCCCAGAGCGTGCCGCCGTTGGAGATCGCGGCATACGCGACCGCGAGCTGGAGCGGGGTGAGGACCGTGTCACCTTGCCCGATGGCGAAGTTGACGGCATCGCCGGCGCGGTAACGGTAGCCGTCGGTGCAGAACTCGCGGGCGAAGACGTGCAGGAAGTCCGAGCCGGGCTTCTTGCCCAACGCGCAGTAGTAGCCCTTGTTGGCCTTCCAGTACGCGAGCTTCCACTTCCGGTCGGCGATCCGACCGCTCACCTCACCCGGCAGGTCGATGCCGGTCTTGCTGCCGAAGCCGAAGGACTTGGCGTTCTGCACGAGGTCGTCCTTGATGTGGACGTTGCTGTCGTTGGCCCCGGACGCGAGCCACTTCGCGTAGGCGATCCGGTAGAAGAATGTGTCGCAGCTGAGCTGCAGCGCCTGCGCGAAGGTGAGCGGACCGTACGCCGCGGACTCGTAGTTCTTGAACACGCGACTCCCCACGGTGAGGCTGGACGAGCACTCCAGCCGGTCGCTCGTCGTGTAGCCGTGGGTGAGCGCGCCAGCGGTCGTGAACGGCTTGAACGTCGACCCGGGGGCGAACAGACCCTGCATCGGTCGGCTCAGCAGAGGGGTGTTCGACGCGGCGCTGTACAGCCGATCGAGGTCGCCCGCCGAGATCCCGCCGACCCACAGGTTGGGGTCGTACGTCGGGTAGCTGGCCATCGCGACGAGCCGACCGTTCTGCGCATCCATCACGACGACAGAACCCGAGTCGGCCACGTACTTGCGGTTCGTGACCGGGTCTGTGGTCTGACGGGCCACCCTGATGGAGCGCTCCAGCTCGTGCTCGACGACGGACTGCACCTTCGCGTCGATACTCGTCACGAGCGTGTCGCCGGGCTTGGGTGCGATCCGGCCGTCGTACCCGAGCACGCGGCCCATCGAATCCACGGCGACCTTCTGCACGCCCATGCGCCCGCGCAGGTACCGGTCGTACTCCGACTCGAGTCCGGAGCGACCGACCAGCGACAGCGGGCTGACGGTGTTGTCACCGTTGTTCGTGGCCTTGGTCAGCTCCTGCTCGGTGATGGGCGAGATGTAGCCGAGCAGCTGGGCGGCGTTGATCCCGAACGGCGACGGGTAGGCCCGCACCTTGCTCGGCGCAGCCGTGATGCCGGGGTAGTCCTCGCTCTGCTCGAGGATGCTGGCGGCCAGTGACTGTGTGACGTCTTCCGCCACCGGCACCGGCTCGTAGGGCGATCCGTTCCAGCACAGGGGCGGTTTCGCGGCTCCGTCCTCGCCGCAGGTCTTCGTGCGCCGTACGAGCTCGTTCTGCGTGAGCCCCAGCCGGTTGGCCAGTCGCGCCAACACCGCGTTGCTGGTCGCGTCGCCGAGCTTCTGCAGCACGTCGCGATCGACGGTGACGACCCAGGAGGTGCGGTTCGCGACCAGCGGGCGGCCCATCGCGTCGACGATGAGGCCGCGGGGTGCCGGGACCTCGATGTCGCGCACGGCATTGTCCTGGGCTGCGGCCTGGTAGCCCTCGCCGCCGACGACCTGGATGTACCAGAGGCGCGCGAACAAGGTGATGAAGAGCGACAGCACCATCACCTGCACGACCAACAGGCGCATCCTCGATCGGGTCTTCAGCACGGGATCTCCCTGCCGCTCACCAGCGCTGCACCGGTTCGAGCCGGCGGAACAGGATCAGCACCAGAGGGATCACCAGCGGCGTGAGCACCACGTCGTAGAGCACGGCGATCGGCACCACCTCGAGCGCAGATCCGACCGAAACCCCGGGATCCTGCAGGATCAGCCCGGTCAGGGCGAAGACAGACGTACCGATGAAGGCGCCTGCGGCGACGGTCACGACCGTGCTGAGAGCGTGGGTCGACTCCCCTTTGACGAGGCCGGTGAGGTAGCCGACGATCACGAGCGACAGCGCCCACCGCCCCGCCGTGTGATCGGCCGGCGGAGCCAGGTCGAGCACCAACCCGGCACAGAAGCCGACCAGCGCTGCGTAGTCCGGGCCGCGCACCAGGGCGGCCGCGATGACCAGGAGCAGGGCCAGGTCGGGGACGACTCCCTCGATCGCGAAGTGGCTGAACGTGCTGATCTGCAAGGTCACCGTGAGGACGATGAGAGTGATCACGGCGGCAAGGCGGACGACCGCGTTCATCGGCCACCTCCGGGTGCTGCCGGGCTTGCACTGCTGCCGACGGCGCCGCCCGCCTGGTCGGTGGAGCGATGCGGCGCCCGGGTCACGACCGCAACCACGTCGAGGGCCGAGAAGTCGACGTACGGGGCGACCGTCGCCACCTCGGTCAGCTCGGCCGGGGACGAGTGAACGCTGACGACGCGGCCGATCGGGACCCCGGCGACGTACGGAGCGTTGTTGCGCGAACCCCAGCTGACGACTTCGTCGCCCGCCTGCGGGGAGCTGGCGTGGTCGACGAGACTGAGGTCGAGGGATCCGTCACCCGACAGACTGCCGTCACCGTCGAGGAACCCGAGCTCCATGGAGCCGCCGAGGCGCCCGCCCACCGTCGACTTGCGGTCGACGATGAGCAGCACGGTGGCCGTGTCGCTGGTGGCCTCGAGAACACGGCCCACCAGACCGTCCGCGTTGATGACGGTGAGGTCGGGCACCACTCCGTCCGCCGTACCGGCGTCGATCGTGACCGTCCGGGAGAAGGACTGGGCGGAGCCGAAGCCGATCACCTGGGCGGGTACGACGTCGAAGCCCGAGGTGTCGGCCAGCGCGGAGATGCCGGCCACCTCGGTGGAACGGTGCTCGTTGGCCTGCGCTGCCCGCAGCTGGAGCGTCAGCTCCTTGTTGGCCGCGGTCAGCGCGGCGTTGTCTCGACGCAGGCCGCCGACGGTGCGGAAGTGGTCGGGGATGTTGGTGAACGGGCGCAGCGCATCAGTGGCGGTGTGCTCGACCGGACCGAGCACCGAGCCGACGGCCGTGCGCAAGGGGTCGACAGGCGATGCCTCGGTGTCATGGCGGGCGTCGAGCGTGATGATCGTGACGGAGGCCAGGACCAGGAGACCCAGCAGGGTGCGGGACCGTCCGGGATCGGGGGTCACCGTCAGCGCCTCGGCTCGGAGACCAGCACCTGCTGGAGGGCCTCGAACTCCTCGACACACTTGCCGGCACCGAGCGCGACCGAGTCGAGCGGCCCGTCGGCCACGTGGATCGGCATACCGGTCTCGTGCCGCAGTCGTTCGTCGAGCCCGCGAAGCAGGGCGCCGCCACCGGTGAGCACGATGCCGCGGTCCATGATGTCGCCGGCGAGCTCGGGGGGTGTCTGGTCGAGCGTCGAACGGACCGCGTCGATGATCGCGTGCACGGGTTCCTCGACGGCTTGGCGGACCTCAGCGGACGAGATGACGACGTTGCGCGGCAGACCGCTCACCATGTCGCGACCGCGGATCTCGGCCTCGGGCTCGTCCGGCAAGGGAAAGGCCGACCCGAGGGCGATCTTGATCTCCTCGGCGGTGCGCTCCCCCAGCATCAGGGAGTACTCCTTCTTCATCCACGTGATGATGGCCTGGTCGAGGTCGTCGCCGGCCGTGCGGATCGAGCGGCTCGTGACGATCCCGCCGAGGCTGATGACCGCGACCTCGGTGGTGCCGCCGCCGACGTCGACGACCATGTTGCCGGTGGCCTCGTGCACCGGGAGTCCGGCGCCGATCGCGGCCGCCATGGGCTCCTCGATGATGTAGACGCGGCGCGCGCCCGACTGGTAGCCGGCTTCCTTGACGGCACGCTGCTCGACCGGGGTGATGCCGGACGGCACGCACACGACCAGCCGGGGCTTGGCGAAGGAGCGCCGGCGGTGGACCCGGCGGATGAAGAAACGGAGCATCTGCTCGGTGGCTTCGAAGTCGGCGATCACACCGTCCTTGAGCGGGCGGATGGCGATGATGCTGTCCGGCGTACGGCCGATCATCCGCTTCGCCTCGGCGCCGACGGCGAGGATCTCGCGGGTCTGGGCGTTCATGGCCACCACGGAGGGTTCGTTGAGCATGACACCGCGGCCGCGGACGTAGACGAGCGTGTTGGCTGTGCCCAGATCGACCGCCATGTCGCGGCCGATGATGTTGCTTGCCATCGGGTTGCCGGCCCCTTCCAGTCCCTCGTCGTCGGACGACCGCCACGCACCGGACGTCGTCGAAGGGACACCCGAGCTCGGAGACCGTCGCCACCGCGAGTTCAGGCTAGGTCTCGCGGTCACTCAGATGGGGGAGACACTTCGACACGACCGCAACTTTGTCCCCTCCCGCCCCTCCTCGTTGAACCGTGAGTTGTGGCTCGTTCAACGAGGAGGGCGGGAGGGTCAGAGGGAGGGGAACCAGAGGGCGATCTCGCGGGCGGCGGACTCCGCGGAGTCAGAGCCGTGCACGAGGTTCTCACGGTTGGACAGCGACCAGTCACCCCGGATCGTGCCCTGCGCCGCCTTGCGGCCATCGGTCGCACCGTTGAGCCCGCGCACCACCTCGACCGCCTCGTCACCCTCGACGACGAGCGAGACCATCGGGCCACTCGTCACGAAGGCGCGCAGCGGCGGGTAGAAGTCCTTGTCGACGTGCTCGGCGTAGTGCTTGTCGGCCTGCTCACCCGTGATCTGGCGCAGATCCATGGCGACGATCGTCAGACCCTTGGACTCGAACCGCGACAGCACCTGCCCCACCAGACCCCGTCGGACCGTGTCGGGCTTGAGCAGGACGAGCGTGCGCTGAGTCATGGCGTGCAGCCTAACCAGGAGGACCTCGGTCGGCGTACCCGACCTCACGGGGTCAGCTGAGGCCCGGCCAGGGACCGTCAGCCCTCGCGCGGGCGCGAAACCATGGCGGCCTGTTGGGCCTCGATCCTGCGACCGAGGACGTATGCCGTGGTCCACAGCGCCCCGAACACGAGGCCGAGGACGATCATGGCCGGCAGTATGAACCCCACCGCCAACGCCGACACCTGAAGCACGAAGCCGAGCGCGTAGGCCCACTCGAACCGCAGCAGTCCGGCGACGACCAGCGCCGCGGAAGCCAGCCCGAGACCGATCGCCACCGCCACCGCCGTCGAGACATTCTCGACCGTGATCAGAACGGGCGTCATGAGGCCGAGCGCGACGCATTCGAACCCGAGCACCGATGCGCACATCATCCGCCGCGGCGACCGCATCAGCGACCGCCGCCCAGCAAGGTGCGAGCCTCGCCGGCTGTGATCACCGATCCGGTGACGAGCACACCGCCGCCACCCAGCGCGAACCCCTCACCGCCGGAGTCCTCCGCCATCCCGATCCCCGCCTCGATGGCCTCGTCGAGACGAACATGTATGTCGACCCGGTCCGGCCCGAAGATCCCGCGGGCGATGTCCGCCAACGTCTCGGCGGGCATGGCCCGTGAGGTGGAGTTCTGCGTGCAGATGATGTGCGACATCACCGGCTCGTAGGCCTCGAGCACACCTTCGACGTCCTTGTCGGCCATGACCCCGACAACGCCGATCAGTGGGCTGAACGTGAACGCCTCCTGCACGGCCTCGGCGCTGGCCCGCGCGCCATGCGGGTTGTGTGCGGAGTCGAGGACGACGGTCGGCGAGCGGCGGACGACCTCGAGCCGACCCGGTGAGGTCACCTGCGCGAAGGCTTGTCGCACGAGGTCCACGTCGAGTCCGCCCTCCTGCTCCGTGCCGCCGGCGAACGACTCGACCGCCGCGAGTGCGCAGGCGGCGTTGTGGGCCTGGTGGGCTCCGTGCAGCGGCAGGAACACCTCGTCGTACGTCGCCCGGAGCCCCTGGAAGGCGACCATCTGGCCACCCACGCCCGGCATCCGGTCACGGACGCCGAACTCAAGGCCCTCGCGCGCCACGGTCGCACCCACGTCGGCCGCGTGACGCAGCAGCACCTCGGCCGCCTCGACCGGCTGCTGCGCGATGATGCCGAAGGTGCCGGACTTGAGGATGCCGGCCTTCTCGACCGCGATGTCGGCAGGTGTGTCGCCGAGGTAGCGCTCGTGGTCGACGCCGATCGGGGTGATCACGCCGACCGTGGCGTCGGCGACGTTGGTCGCGTCCCACGTGCCGCCCATGCCGACCTCGATGATGCCCACGTCGACGGGAGCATCGGCGAACGCGGCGAAGCCCATCGCGGTGACCAGCTCGAAGAACG
>JANLYC010000643.1:0-3104 GCA_031365435.1 Nocardioidaceae bacterium | reverse complement strand
GGAGGGCGAGATCACGCCGAGCATGAAGGTGAAGCGCAAAGTCGTCGAGGAGCACCACAAGGGCGAGCTCGACGCGCTGTACTCGTAACCACCCCGTGCAGCGTGCGGCCCCTGCCCCGCCCGCCGCCGCGAATTGCGGGAAAGTGCAGCCCGACGACGGCCTGTCGGCCTGCACCTTCCCGCAATTCGCGGCGCGGGCGGGCGGTCGGGCGGTCGGGCGGCGCGTGCGGGCGGGCGGGCGGGTGGCGGCGGGGGCGGTTATGCGTACAGCGCGTCGAGCTGGTCCTTGAGGTGCTCCTCGACGACCTTGCGCTTCACCTTCATGCTCGGCGTGATCTCGCCCTCCTCGACCGACAGGTCACGGTCGAGGAGGATGAACTTCTTGACCTGCTCCCACCGGTTCAGCCTGAGGTTGAGCTGGTCGACGTACCCCTGCACCATCTCGTGTGCCGTGTGCGACGTGACGATCTCGGCGTACGACTTGCCGCCGAGCCCGTGCTGCGCCGCCCACCCCTCGATGGCCTCCTCGTCCAGCGTGATGATCGCCGAGACGAAGTTGCGCTCATTGCCGTGTACGACGAACTGGCTGGCGTACGGACACACCGCCTTGAACTGGCCCTCGATCATCTGCGGCGCGACGTACTTGCCGCCCGATGTCTTGAACAGGTCCTTCTTGCGGTCGGTGATGCGCACGAAGCCGGCGTCGTCGATCTCGCCGATGTCGCCGGTGTGGAACCACCCGTCCTGCAAGGCTTCGGCGGTCGCGTCCTCGCTGTTGTGGTAGCCGTCCATCACGCCGGGGCCCTTGATCAACAGCTCACCGTCCTCGGCGATCTTGATGTCGGTGCCCTCGAACGGCAGCCCCACCGTCCCGATCCGGTATGCCGACGGCCGGTTGACGCAGGTGCCGGCCGACGTCTCGGTGAGACCGTAGCCCTCGAGGATCAAGATGCCGGCTGCGTGGAACCACTCGGCGATCTCGCGGTTGAGCGCTGCGGCGCCGGACACGAAGAAGCGCAGCCGCCCACCGAAGCGTTCCCGGATCTTCGCGAAGACGAGCCGGTCGAACAGCGCGTGCTGAAGCGCCAGGTGGGGCGGCACCCGCTCTCCCGCCAGCCGGCGGCGCGACACCTCCATGCCGACGCGGAAGGCCTGGTCGAAGATGACCTTCTTCAGGCCACCCTCGTCAGCGGCCATCGTGTTGATGCGTGCGTGCGCCTTCTCGAAGATGCGCGGCGCTGCGCCCATGAACGTCGGCTTGATGACTGCCAGGTTGTCGATGATCTTCTCGACCGTGCCGTCGACCGCGGTCGGGAAACCGATCGCCAGCTGCGCCGACAGCAGCACCTTGCCGAAGGAGTGCGCCAGCGGCAGCCACAGGAACTGCAGGTCGTCTGGCGAGAGAATGTGGACCGCGTCGACGGCGTACCCCTCGTAGGTCCACGCCGAGTGGCGCAGCCGCACCCCCTTCGGGCGACCTGTGGTCCCCGAGGTGTAGATCAAGGTGGCGAGGCTGTCGGGCGAGGTGGCCCCGACCCGCTCGCTCACCACGTCACCGTGCTGCGTCAGCAGGTCGACCCCGAGCTGCTCGAGGTCTGCGAGACCGATCACCCAGTCGCCGTCGCCCCCGCCGTCGAAGGTCACGACCTTGGTCAGCGCCGGCAGGTCGGCCCGTCGCTCACGCAGCTTGGCGACCTGGGCGTCGTCCTCGGCGAACACGATCTGCGAGTCCGAGTCGCCGAGGATGTAGGCCACGTCCTCGGCGATGCTGGAGGGATAGACCGTGGTCGTGGCGGCGCCCGCCGACAGGATCGCGAGGTCGGCCAGGATCCATTCGTAGCGGGTGCCGGAGGCGATCGCGACCCGTTGCTCGGGCTCGACGCCAAGCGCGATGAGTCCGGCCGCCAGCCGCGTGACACGTTCGCCCGCCTCGCCCCAGGTCATCGACGTCCAGCCGGCTTCGCTCGGATAGCGGTAGGCCTCCCGCTGCGGGGTCGCGGCGACACGATCGAAGAACATCCGCCCCACCGAGTCCGGACGGGTGTCGAGGGTCGCCAAAGCGCCAGACGGGTCAGCCATGGAGAGAACCGTAGAACAGACGGCTACCGATCGGTAGGGCGACACCGCAACTGCTCATCGGGTATGACGGTGGACGCTCACGGCGTACCCCTCGTCCTCCACGTACGGCCGGCGGTCCCACGTGCCGAAGCGCGCCACGAGAGCAAACCCGGATGCGTGACACCAGGCGTCGTACTGCGCGAGCGTCACCGGCACGTGGTCCAACGGCAGGTGTGCGACGTCCAGCCCGAATCCGGCCACCAGCCACCCGCCCGGGCGCAGCGTCGCCGCCAACCGCGAGATGGCCTCCTCCTCAGCGCCCTCGGCCAACAGCGGGACCACGTTTCCGGCCATCACGACCACGTCGAACGGGTCACCCAGGTGGGCGTCCCCGGGTTCGAGCGTCGACAGGTCACGCTCCAGCCACGGCAGGTCCGGGGCGACCGCCCGGGCCGTATCGAGCATCGCCACCGCGCAGTCGACGCCGACCACCTCGTAGCCGCGGCGGGCGAGCTCGATCCCGACCCGACCCGTGCCACAGCCCGCATCGAGGATCCGGGCGCCGACGTCGACCAGGGTCGACACGAAGTCAGCCTCCCCGTGCACGTGCTCGCCGCTCGCTGCCAACGCGTCGAAGCGCTGCTGATAGCTGTCACCGGAGATGCTGCCGGCCACGGCGGACCACCTCGTCATACGCCGGCCGCGTACCTCTCGGCTGCGGCGCGCGGCTTGGGCGGCATCGCGGCACCGGCTTCGAGCAGCCGTGGAAGCAGCTCGCGCTCGGTCGTGAAGGCCCGGAACATGAGCGCCACTGAGATGTCGTGGTCGGGTCGGTGCACGACCTCGATCTCGTCGCCAGTCGTGATCTCGCCCGGCTCGACCACCTGCAGGTAAGGCCCTGGGCGTCCTTCGATCGTGAAGCGCTTGACCCAGGCGGTCTCGTCATACCCAGACACACCCATCCAGCCCTTGAACACGCTGCACGGGATCCGGACCTCGGCCACCTGGAGGAGCGTGCTGCCGATCCGCCACTGCTCCCCGATCAG
>JANLYC010000624.1:0-4637 GCA_031365435.1 Nocardioidaceae bacterium | reverse complement strand
CTTGAGGTTGCCCCAGGCAACCGACGCGGCCGAGAGCCCGGGACTGAGCACGTTGTTCTCGATCCCGACCCGCGGGTTGGCCGGAACGCTGGGGCCGTCGAACGAGTCGTGGCCGGGGCCGAACGCCGAGGCCGTCGTCATCACTCCGAGAGTGACCCCTACCGCTGCGAGGCCGGCCCACGAGCCCTTCTTGAACATTGTCATCGCTGCCTCCGTGAACGCGCCGGTCCACCTGACCGGCTGGTCCCGCCACGTTTGCCGCACCCCGTTTCGGTTTCGTGGCGACACGGCGACGCCCCCCTGACCGTCACATGAACAACACCTCGCTGGGTCGTGAGTTCATCTCGGCTTCACGTGGCCCGACCATCGTGGGAGCCATGCTGTGGGACGGTGCACGTCTCGGGCCGGAGGGCCGGAGCTCGCTCGGACTGCAGACCCGCGCGCGCTGGTGGCTCGGGCCCGTGGGGTCCACCCTGACAGCCGTGACGCTCGCGGTGGCGCTGCGTCTGCCGTTCCTGTCCGTTCCCCTCGCACCGGACGAGGGAGGCTACCTCTTGGTGGCGTCGCACTGGCACGACGAGGGTCCGTTCTCCTACGGCCGGCTCTTCGTCGATCGGCCTCCCCTCCTCCTCCTGGTCTTCCGGCTGGCCGACTGGTGGGGCGGCGCCGTCGCGCTGCGACTCATCGGCTGCTTCCTGGTCGCGACGATGGTTGCCGCCGCGGCCTGGGCAGGTTGGATGATCGGCGGTCGGCGCGGCGTCCGATGGAGCGCCTTCACGACCGCCGCTCTGATGTCCACGCCGCTGCTGGGGACACATGAAATCGATGGCGAGCTGCTTGCGGCTCCCTGGGTGATGTTGAGCTGCGCCCTGCTGCTCGGCGCCGTCCGACTCAATGCACCCCGCAGGCAGATCTACAGTCTTGCGCTGGCAGCAGGGATGTCGGGGGCGCTTGCCGTGCTCGTCAAGCAGAACTTCGTCGATGGGCTCGTGTTTGCCGCCGTGGTGCTGGTCACCATGCGGCGGTCGGGGGGCAGCTCAACGGCCCGGACGATCTCCCTTCTCGGTGCAGTCGCCGGGGGAGCCGTCATACCTCTGGGGGCTGCCGCGGTGTGGGCGGCTACGTCGGGTTCGGGGCTCGGTGGCCTTGGCTACGCCGTTTATGGATTTCGATCCGACGCCCTCCGGGTCGTGCTGTCCCAGAGTCTGGCGGCACCGATTCGGCGCGCGCAGGACCTCGGTGTGCTCGCGGTCCTGAGCGGGATTCTGCTCGTCGCGGTGGCGTTTGCTCTGTCACGAACCTGGGCCGGTAAAGAGCCCGTCGCGCTGGGGATCGGAGTCATGTTTGCGACGGCCGCGGTGAGCGTGGCCCTCGGCGGCAGCTACTGGAGCCACTACCTCCTCCAGCTCGTACCAGCTGCTGCACTCGGCACCGCACGGATGAGCCGAGGTGCGCCGCCTTCGTTGAAGGCGCCTCGCGTGGCCGTGAGCATCGTGCTGCTGTCGAGCCTGGCGTCGTCCGGAACCGCCCTGGCCTCGCCGCAGGCGTCGTCCGAGGATGCGCTGACCACCACTGTCGCCGGGTGGCTGTCACGAGCGGCTCGTCCGCATGACTCCCTGCTGATCACCTACGGTCACGCGACGACCTACTACGAGAGCGGTCTGCCGCCGAGCTATCCCTTCGTGTGGACGTTGCCGATGCGCACGTTGGACCCGGGACTGGCGCTGCTGAGACACCAGGTGACAGAACCTGACGGGCCGGTGTGGCTCCTGGAGTGGAGCAGCCTGGATTCCTGGAGCCTGGCTCCGCCAGGCTCGCTGCCGGCGGTGGCCGACGCCCACTACCGCCAGGTCCAGGACGTCTGTGGTGTGCGCGTCTTCCTTCGCGACGGCCTGCAGCGGTCGATTCCGGCGGCGCCGGCCTGCGCTGCGAGCTGACGGCGAGCTCAGCGTGAAGGGTCGAGGTCTGAGGGGACCCTGGCGGCCCGGGTCGTCACCGACGTGTGGAGGATGTCGGCGAGCCACGGCTGACCAGGCTCGCGGCCGAGCTCGCGGAACCACTCGTAGCGGAACGTCCACCTGAACAACCAGCGCGGCAGCCTGAGGAACAGGGCAAGCGTCCGCACGCCTGCGTCTGATTCGGCCTGGCTGACGTGAGCCTGCATGGCGGCTCGCTTGACGCGCCACTGGTCGCGCACGTCGATGCGGTGCGTGAGCTGGGCCCGCGCCGTGTAGATCGATCCCTGGTCCGGTAGCTGTGGGAGACCCAGCGGTCTGAGCGCGCGGAGCATCCGTCCGGCGCGCACGAGCGAAGTCCGGTCGACCGTCGCCTCGAGAACGACCCGGGTGCGTGCAAGCTGCGCGGCCCGCATGCCGACCCGGTGCACCTGGACATGGTCGGGGTGACCGTATCCACCGTTCGGATCGTAGATCGTGAGCACGTCGGCGTCTTCGTCGAGCAGCACGCTCGCCAGTCGCTCCGCGGCCCGCTCCACCTCCGCGTCGGCGAACGCAGGAGGCCGGGCCGGGTCCTTGCCACCGGCCCGGTTTCCTGGTCCCGGGTATCCGCTGTCGGCGTACCCGAGGTAGATCACGGAGGAGATCCCGATGGCCCTCGCAGCGGTCTTCAGCTCTTCACCCCGGGTCTTCGCCAGCACCTGACCTCGGCCGTGCGCCGCCTTGGCAAGACCGGCCTCCCCCGCGGTCGCCATGACGAGTACGACGCGATGCCCGGCCGAGCTGAGCCGAGCCAGGGTGCCGGCGGTGAGGATGGCCTCATCGTCGGGATGCGCATGGAACGAGACGATCGTGAACGTTGTCTCGGCGGGCCTCATGCCGGCACCTCCAGGTCGGCAGCGAGGACGGAGTCGAGCGGCGCATCCTGCAGCTGTCGCCCGGCCAGCTCGTACAGGCGCGCTGCACCGGCCACCGCAGCGGTCCAGGTCGCCGCCGGGCTCACCGCGCGATTGTGCACCGACATGGTGTGACGCAGTTTCGGATCGGTGAGCAGCTCCAGCATGGCAGCGACCATCTCGCGGTCTGAGGACGCCAACAGCCCGTCGACCCCGTCCGTGACGAACTCTCCGACGCCGCCGCGCGAGCTCGCCACCACGGGCAGCCCGGCGCAACGCGCTTCCAGCGCAGCGATGCCGAACGACTCCATCTCCGCGGGTGCGACATACAGGTGCGAGGACTGGAAGACATCGAGGATCTGCGGCCGTTCGAGCCGCCCCAGCAGGCTGACCCAGCCGTCCATGCGGTGTGTCTGCAAGAAGCGTTCCATCTTCGGTCGCGCGGGACCGTCTCCGATGATGACGACACGGAACGCCAGCTCGGCGGGGGCAAGCTGTCGCAATCGTCGCAACATTCTCAGCAGCGGCATCGGACGCTTGCGGCGCGCGAGGCGCATCACGCAGGCGATCGTGAGCTCAGCGTCCACCGGTTGCACCTGTGGCTGCCACTCGTCGGGGTCGACACCGTTGGGAACCGAGACAACCGTCGCAGCACCCCCCAACGTGCCCTGCAACGCAGCGGCCGCGACGGTGCTCACCGCAGACCACACGACGGGCCAGGTGCGCAGCCCGAGGAGCGACTCGAGCAACGGCGGGACGGGCCCCAACGACGACCAGAGCGAGTGCACGGTCACCACGGTGGGCACGCCGAGCGCGGACGCGTGGCGAGCCGCCGACATCGAAAGCGGCGACACGACCGAGACATGGGCGTGTACGACGTCAAACGGCTCCCCGCGGAGGACGTCCTCGACCCGCCGGGTGGCGGCCAGAGACCTACCGATCCCGGTCGGGGTGCGCCCGCTCAGACGGTGGACCCAGGACGGGTCGGAGCCGGCAGAGCCAGGCGTACTGGTGAGGATGTGGACGTCGTCACCGGCACGGCGCTGCCTCTCGGCGAGGTCATGGACGTGCATCTCGATGCCGCCGACCTGGGGCAGGTAGCAGTCGGTCACATGCAGGATACGCATCAGTGGGATACCTCTCCGGTCACGGTGACGAGCGCGCCTGGCCGCTCGAGGACATGCGGGCTGGGTGGGGTTGGTGTACGTCG
Source organism: Nocardioidaceae bacterium (assembly GCA_031365435.1). GTDB lineage: Bacteria > Actinomycetota > Actinomycetes > Propionibacteriales > Nocardioidaceae > JANLYC01. The sequence goes on along the minus strand of JANLYC010000624.1, from coordinate 576 downwards.
GCGGAGCCAGAGCCAGCCGGCCAGCAGTGTGCCGCCGACCGGGATCTCCAGCAGGAACGTGAAGGCCCGGTACAACAGCACGCCCGCGACCGTGCCGACCGGGTCTCCGCCTGCCGCCACGAGGAACGCGGCGAGACCGACCTCGACGACCCCGACGCCGCCGGGGGTGAGGAACGACAGGGTGAGGAGACGCTCGACCGCGAAGCCGGCCAGGATCTGCGACGGAGTCAGACCGCTGCCCGTGAGTTTCAGGCAGGTCCACAGCAACGCCAGCAAGAGTGCGGCGTAGGCCATGTGACCGGCGGTGAGGCGCGACCAGGCGAGGTGAATGCGGCTACTGCTGCGCTCTCGCAGGTCGAGGAAGCCGCCCAGGACGTCGACGCTCCTGCGGAAGCGGATGAGACGAAGCGCGAACGTGACGATCCGCTCGACCGTGCGAGCAACCGCGAGTGCTGCCGCTTCGTTGAGGACGACCGTGAGGACGATCACGAGCACCACAGCCAGCGTGGACATGGTCGCCACCGCGCTGTACGTCATCACGCCGTGGGCCAGGCGCGACCGGGCGATGAGGGCGGC
>JANLYC010000616.1:0-8741 GCA_031365435.1 Nocardioidaceae bacterium | reverse complement strand
AGAAGCTGGACACACTCTCCCCGGAGAAGACGCGCCGCTACATGCACAACTACAACTTCCCGCCCTACTCCACCGGTGAGACCGGCCGGGTGGGTTCGCCGAAGCGTCGCGAGATCGGCCACGGCGCTCTGGCAGGCCGTGCGCTCATGCCCGTGTTGCCCGGGCGCGAGGAGTTCCCGTACGCCATCCGGCAGGTCTCTGAGGCGCTGGGCTCCAACGGCTCGACGTCGATGGGTTCGGTGTGCGCGTCCACGATGGCTCTGTTCAACGCCGGTGTCCCGCTGCGGGCGCCGGTCGCCGGTATCGCCATGGGGCTCATCAGCGGTGAGATCGACGGCAAGACGACGTATGTCACGTTGACCGACATCCTCGGTGCTGAGGACGCGTTCGGCGACATGGACTTCAAGGTCGCCGGTACACGCGAGTTCGTCACGGCTCTGCAGCTCGACACCAAGCTCGACGGCATTCCCGCCGACATCCTGGGTGCCGCGCTCGGTCAGGCGCGTGACGCGCGGATGACCATTCTCGACGTGATGGCCGAGGCCATCGACGCACCTGACGAGATGGCTCCGACCGCGCCGCGCATCCTCACCATGAAGGTCCCGGTCGACAAGATCGGTGAGGTGATCGGGCCCAAGGGCAAGGTCATCAACCAGATCCAGGACGACACCGGTGCTCAGATCAGCATCGAGGACGACGGCACGATCTACGTCGGTGCAGACAACGGCGAGGCCGCGGAGGCGGCACGGGCGACGATCAACGCGATCGCCAACCCGACGATGCCCGAGATCGGCGAGCGCTACCTGGGCACGGTCGTCAAGACCACCGCCTTCGGCGCGTTCGTGTCGCTGCTGCCCGGCAAGGACGGCCTGCTGCACATCTCGAAGCTGCGGGCGCTGGCCGGCGGCAAGCGGGTCGAGAACGTCGAGGACGTCGTTTCGGTGGGCCAGAAGCTCCAGGTCGAGATCGGTGAGATCGACGACCGCGGCAAGCTGTCCCTGGTGCCGGTCGTCGAGGACGGCGACTCGTCGGGCGACGACGCCTGATCTCGATTCGACTGTGCGTTATCTGACCGCTGCCGACCAGCCCCTCGGGTCGACGCGGACGCTCCTGAAGGAGAACGCTGACGGCGGACCGGTGGGTGCCCTGGCATCCACGGTCCGCCGGACCGTTCTCCCGGGTGGTCTGCGCGTGATCACCGAGACGATGCCGGGCGCCCGCTCGGCCACGCTCGGACTGTGGACGAAGGTCGGTTCGCGCGACGAGAGTCGCTCGTTGTCCGGGGCGACACATTTCCTCGAGCACCTGCTGTTCAAGGGCACCCAGCGTCGTACGGCGCTCGACATCTCCGTCGAGCTCGACGCCGTCGGGGGAGAGCTCAATGCCTTCACCGGCAAGGAGTACACGTGTTACCACGCGCGCGTGCTCGACGCCGACGTCCCGTTGGCCATCGACGTCATCTGCGACATGGTGGCGTCCTCGCTGATTCCCGAGCACGAGGTCGCAGCCGAACGCAACGTGATCCTCGAGGAGATCGCGATGCACGACGACGACCCTGACGACGTCGTGCACGACGCGTTCGTGGAGAGGATGTACGGCGACTCTCCGCTGGGACGGTCGATCACCGGCACGGTCGATTCGATCAACGCGTTGACCCGTCGGCAGATCACCGGCTACTACGCCCGGCGCTACACCGCCGACAACCTCGTCTTCGCTGCGGCCGGAGCCGTCGACCACAACCGCGTCGTCAAGCTCGTGCGCAAGGCATTCGAGCAGGCCGGCGCCCTCGGCGACCCGTCACGTGGGCCTGCCGGTCCACGTGTCCCCGGCGTCCCGGCTCGCACCTTCGCGGGGACGTCGTTGATCGAACGGCCGATGGAGCAGTCGACCTTCGTGCTCGGCATGCCGTCGTTCCATCGCAACGATCCGCGACGCTTTGCGCTGGGCGTGGTGAACGCCGTCGTTGGCGGGGGTACGTCGAGCCGGCTGTTCCAAGAAGTGCGCGAGCGGCGCGGTCTGGCGTACACGATCTACTCGTTCACCTCACAGCATGTCGATGCCGGCTACTTCGCGGTGGCCGGCGGCTGTATGCCGAACAGGCTCGCGCAGGTGCTCGACATCTGCCGAGACCAGCTGACCAAGCTCGTCGATCACGGCATCGACCCCGACGAGCTCGCCCGCGGAAAGGGTCAGATGCGCGGCTCGATCGTGATGGGCCTGGAGGACTCCAGTGCGCGGATGACGCGGATCGGCAAGTCCGAGCTCGTGCCCGGCGGACTGCTCGGGACCGACGAGATGCTCGCGATGATCGACGCCGTCACCCTCGACGATGTCCGCGCCGCAGCGTCGGCCGTCCTCAGCGGTGACCAGACGCTGGCTGTCGTCGGCCCCGAGAAGGCTCTGTCGACCCTGCGCTGAGGTTGGCAGGTGCGACGGCCGGTTTCGCAACCGGAGTCGGCGTGATGGGATGAGACGGTGAGACGTCGTATCCCACGCTGGTCCGACCTAGCGCCGCTGCTGAGGTTCAAGAAGCCGGTGCTGAACCCGGTTCGTCGCCGGCTGCAGAACGCCGCGACGATCGAGGACCTGAGGGCAGTCGCCCGGCGTACGACGCCCAAGGCCGCCTTCGACTACACCGATGGGGCCGCTGAGCAGGAGCTGTCGCTGGCGCGTGCGCGGCAGGCGTTCCGGGACGTGGAGTTCCATCCGGCCGTGTTGCGGGACGTCTCCAAGATCGACATCGGCTGTGAGGTGCTGGGTCGCCGCTCGGAGCTGCCGTTCGGGATCGCGCCGACCGGCTTCACCCGCCTCATGCATACCGAAGGCGAGATTGCGGGTGCATCCGCTGCCGGTGAGGCCGGCATCCCCTACACGCTCTCGACGATGGGCACGACGTCGATCGAGGATGTCGCTGCCGTCAACCTGCACGGTCGCAACTGGTTCCAGCTGTACATGTGGAAGGACCGCGACCGCTCGATGGCGCTCGTCGACCGGGCCGCGGCGGCGGGTTTCGAGACGCTGGTCGTCACCGTTGACGTCCCCGTGGCGGGCGCGCGGCTGCGCGACGTTCGAAACGGGATGACGATCCCGCCGACGCTGACGCCGCGCACGGTCCTCAACGCCATTCCGCGGCCCGGCTGGTGGTTCAACTTCCTGACGACCGAGCCGTTGACGTTCGCATCGCTCGACGCCTGGGGAGGCACCGTCGCCGAGCTGCTCGACGCGATGTTCGACCCGACCGTCGACTACGACGACCTGCGGTGGCTGAAGGACCAGTGGCCGGGCCGGCTCGTGGTCAAGGGGATCCAGTCGGTCGCGGACGCGCGGGCGGTAGCCGACGTGGGCGCGGACGCGATCGTGCTGTCCAACCATGGCGGGCGGCAGCTGGACCGGGCACCGGTGCCGTTCCACCTGCTACCGGATGTCGTCCGTGAAGTGGGCAACGATCTCGAGGTCTATCTGGACACCGGGATCATGTCGGGCGCTGACATCGTCGCGTCGTTCGCGCACGGAGCCCGTTTCACCCTGATCGGTCGCGCCTACCTGTACGGGTTGATGGCTGGTGGCCGTCTCGGCGTGGACCGCACGATCGAGATCCTGTCGACCCAGGTGGCGCGGACGTTGCGGTTGCTCGGGGTCGGCAGTCTCACCGAGCTCACCCCGGCCCATGTGGTCCAGCTGGAGCGGTTGACCCCCCGCCGGCGTACCGGCTCGTCGTCCGACTGACCCCAGCCGTCCCCACTAGGCTCGGGCGCATGATCAAGGTGGCAGTCATCGGGTCCGCGGGCAAGATGGGGAGCCTTGCGTGCGAGACGATCGAAGCGGCAGACGGGCTAGAGCTGGTCGCGGGCGTCGACGACGGAGATGACCTCGACGTCGTGTCCGTCGCGGACGTCGCTGTCGACTTCACACACCCAGGCGTGGTCATGGATCACGTCAGCTGGTGCATCGAGCACGGCATCCACCTGGTGGCGGGCACCTCGGGCTTCACCGACGAGCGGCTGGACACCATCGAGACAGAGCTCGGCGCTGAGCCGGAGACCGCCGTCCTCGTCGTCCCGAACTTCTCGATCGGTGCGGTGCTCATGATGCGGTTCGCTGCCGAGGCTGCGCGGTTCTTCGAGTCCGTGGAGATCGTCGAGCTGCACCATCCGGCCAAGCGCGACGCACCGTCGGGTACGGCGATCCGGACCGCGCAGCTGGTGGCTGCCGCTCGGGCGGATGCGGGGTTGGCGGCAATGCCGGACGCGACGGCGGACGACCCGGTAGGCGCGCGTGGCGGCACCGTCGAGGGCGTTCCGGTGCACAGTGTCCGGGTCCGAGGTCTGGTCGCCCACCAGGAGGTCATCCTCGGCAACCAGGGCGAGACGCTGACCATCCGCCACGACATGCCCGACCGTGCGGCGGCGATGCCGGCCCTCGTGTCGGCCATCAGGGCCGTGGTGACCATGCGGGGTCTCGTGGTCGGCCTCGAACCCATCCTCGGCCTCCCCACCCGCTGACCTCCACCTAGCCCTCGGCGTTTGCCTAGTTCACAAGCCAGGTGGCTTGTGAACTAGGCAAACGTGGCTTGGGCGCTATGCGTTTGCCTTGCCCACTTCGCCGGTATGACGTCTCGCGTGGTCGGCGAGCCCGCCTCAGCCGTATGGCGTCTGACCACATCGCCGGCGGTGACCGCCACGACGGGAGTCCCTAGATCAGCAGGCGGACCACGGCCGTCGTCGCGGCGGCCACCACCACGACCACGAGGAAGGGCGCCCTCAGCAGGAGCGCGACGACGCCCGCACCGACACCGAGCAGCCGCGCGTCAGCGGTCAGGTTCTGCCCGGTCGAGAACGCCTCGACCGCGACCAGCGCCCCGAGCAAGGCCACCGGCATGAGATCGGCGACCCGACGGATCACGGGGCGGTCGAGCACCCGGTCCGGCACCGACAGACCGGTGAGCTTGAGCAGGTAGCAACCGATCCCGGTCACAAGGATGGCCATCCACATCAGCCGCCACCCCGCATCGGGTCGTCGGGTTCGCCGGCGGGGTCGTGGCCCCGACCGCCACTCGTCACGGCCGCCAGCACCGCGACGCCCGCAGCCGCGATGATCGGTACGCCCGGGCGGGTGAAGGACACCAGGGTCAACGCCAGTAGCGCCGCCGCCACAGCCGTGACCCGCGCTCGCGCATGGTCAAGGCGCGGCCACAGCAACGCCAGGAAGGCAGCCGGCACGGCCGCGTCGAGCCCGTACGCACTGGTGTCGCCCATGGCGTCGCCGGCCAACGCACCGATCAGGGTGGCCAGGTTCCACAGGACGAAGACGGCTGCACCCGTGGCAAAGAAGCCGAGGGGCGCGTCGCGCGGGTCCTCCGCCTTCAGCGACATCGCGGTCGACTCGTCGATGACGAGATGCGCACCGGCAAGGCGTCGCACCCCTCGCAGTCCCAACAGCGAGGCCAGCTTCAGCCCGTACAGGGTGTTGCGCGTGCCCAGCATCAACGCTGTCGCGGCACCCGACATCGGCGCACCCCCCGACGCGACGACACCGATCAGCGCGAACTGTGACGCCCCCGTGAACACCAGCACGCTCAGCGCACAGCTCTGCGCCACCGTCAAGCCGGACGTCGTGGCGATGGCGCCGAACGACACGCCATACGCGCCCGTGGCGATGCCGACACCCAACGAGTCGACCAGCAGCTGCCGCCGGGCCGGTGTCGAAGGAGTCGGGAGTCGGAGACGGGTGCGCCGCACTGGGGGACCGTACCGTAGGCCGTGCTCAGACCCCGAGGACGGGACAGGGCGGGAGGGCGGGCGCGCAGCGTCGGTGTGCCGTTCTAGCATCGACAGATGACATCCAGCAGCGGGCTCGGGACCGTCGATGGCTGATGCGGAGGACGTACGACGGGTGGCGCTCACCCTGCCGCATGTCGAGGAGATCGACAGTGACGGTTTCGACTTCCGGGTCGGCAACCGCGGTTTCGTCTGGTCCTACCCCGAGCGGCGTCCCGGCAAGCCGCGCCAGATCCGCACCGACATCGCCGTGCTGTACGTCGGCGACGAGGCGGAGAAACAGGCGCTCGTGCTCGGTGAGCCCGACCTGTTCTTCACGACCGCCCACTACGACGGCTGGCCGCTCGTACTGCTGCGGCTGCCCGACGTGGACGTCGACCGACTCGACGAGCTCGTGACCGACGCCTGGCGGATGCGCGCTCCGACCGAACTGGCGCCCGACCTCGACGGCACCTCGAAGCGCCAACCGGATGACGACCGGGCGCGTGGAGGCTAGGCGCTCAGGTCCGTGTGCAGTCGCACCTGGTGGACCAGCACGCTGCCGTCGCCGTGCAGGTCGAGCTCGCGATGCGCGCCGTCCGGTGCCCAGCCCTGCTCGGTGAGAAAGCCGCGAAGGGCGTCATGGGTCGACGTGAGCCAGATCGTCGCGCGGCTGAACTTGTCCGAGCGCATCGTGTCGACGGCGGCGTGCAGCAGCCGCGAGCCGTGCCCGGCGTGAGCATGGCCCGGATCGACCACGAACTCGGCGATCTCTGCGTCGACCGCGGGGTCAGCGTCACCGTCGGCGGCCGGCAAGGTGGCCGCAAAGCCACGGACGCTGGCGCGCTCGAGGGCGACCAGCACCCGTTGGCGGGCTTCCTTGGGCCGGGCGATCGACTGCAGCCAAGCCGCCTCGAAGCTCTCCTCGGACAGCCCCTCGAGCACCTCGACCGGGAGGATGTCGGTGTAGGCCTCGCGCCAGGCACGTACCTGGACGCCGGCGATGTCAGCCGCATCGTCGGCCCAGGCCACCCGGACACTCACGTCGGCGGTGGGCTTGGCCGTGGATGAGCTCATGGGGCGATTGTTCCAGTCGCGCGAACGGCGGCCAGGGCCAGGCCCCAGCCGCCGTATGACGCCGCACGCTCAGCGCGACCAGCGATGCAGATCAGCGGTCGGCCGGCGTGATGTTCTGGTTGATGTGGAACATGTTGTCCGGGTCATAGATGCCCTTGACCTGGGCCAACCGCTCGTAGTTCCCCTTGTACGACGCTCGGACCCGGTCGCCTCCCTCATCCATCAAGAAGTTGACGTAGGCGCCGCCCGCCGAAGTCGGGTGCAGGTCCTCCCAGTACTGCTTGGTCCAGTCGGTGATCAGCTGGCTGTTGGCGGGGTCGGGGTCGACCCCCACGATGACACCGGCCCAGCCGCCGTCGCGGTACGCGAATGCCGTCTGATCCTCGCCGACCCGGGCGGCGAAGCCGTCGATCGGGTAGAGATGCATCGTGGAGTGGCCGGTCGGGAGGTTGGCCGCGTGCTTCTCGTGCATCTCGATGGCCTCGTCGGTGATCTCGTTGAAGAAGTCGGCTCTCCAGTACCACTGCAGACCGGCTGGGTACAAGGCGTCGAACGCGCTCTGCAGGGCCGAGAACGGCATCGGTGCCACGCCGACCAGCAGCGGGGTCCCGAACTCCTTGATCGGCTGCAACACTTCGTCGGCACGTTCGCCGGGACCGGTGTAGCACCAGACGATCCCGCAGGACTTGCGTCCCCAGAGCTCCTCCGGGAACGGAGGCGCTGGGGGGATCGTGAGCACGCCGAACCAGCCGTTGAGCTCCTCGGGCAGCGACGGGAGGAGCTCGCGGTACCACCGCATCACGTCGGCTGTGTCGTCGAGGGAGTACAGGATCGGTCCGCCCACGATCGTGCCGTGGTCGCCGATGTCGTGGCAGCGGAACGTGAAGGACGTGACCACGCCGAAGTTGCCACCGCCGCCCCGAAGCGCCCAGAACAGGTCCGGGTGCGACGACGCGCTGGCGGTCACGAGCCTCCCGTCAGCCAGCACCACCTCGGCGGCGAGCAGGTTGTCGACCGTCAGGCCGAAGCGCCGGGTGAGATACCCGATCCCGCCGCCCAGCGTCAGGCCGCCGACACCGGTGGACGACAGGAAGCCGGAGGGCGTCGCCATCCCGACCGGCACCGTCACGGCGTCCACGTCGTTCCAGGTGCACCCACCGTCGACGCGCACGGTGTGCTCGTCCGCGTCCACGGTCACCGTACGCATCGTGGAGAGGTCGATGACCAAGGCATCGTCCCAGACGCCCAGGCCGCCGGCATTGTGCCCACCGCCCCGGATCGCGACCTCGATGCCCATCTCCCGGGCAGTGTTCACGCAGGCGACCACGTCGGCGGCATTGGCGCACCGGGCGATCGCGAGTGGGCGACGGTCGATCATGCCGTTGTAGACGGCGCGCGCCTCGTCATACGCCGGGTCCGAGGGGGTGATCACGGCGCCGAGAAGCTTGTCCCGGAGCGCGGTCAGATCGGCCCCACCCTGACGTGGGATCGATGGCTGGCCGGTTGACTGGGCCGTCCCCGTCGTGGCTGGTGTCGTGTTCATGCTCTCATTCCTTCGCGTGAGTTGGCTGGATCAGTGAATGCCCATCACGCTAGGCAGCGGCCGTTCGCACACCGTTCGGCGGCCGTCGGGCGATGAAGTTGTCGGTGGGCAGCCGCACCGAACGATGAACCCGCCACCCGAATCGCGGCCTATCTGGTCAGATGGGCGGTATGGCGCTCGAGGTCGGCGTGCGCCCGGGCGGCAAGCCCAGGACTCGCCTGGGCCAGCGCAAGCGTCTCGGCCTGGCGGAGCAGCTCGAGCGATACCGGTCCGGACTCGAGCTGTGCACGCAGCCGGAGCACCTCGGGGAGCCACCAGGTGTCGGCGCGCAACGTAGCCGACACGCGCGCGGCGTCGAGGGCGGC
>JANLYC010000321.1:0-14752 GCA_031365435.1 Nocardioidaceae bacterium | reverse complement strand
AGGCAGGCCATGCCCCATGCAGACAGCAGCACGACCAGTTCGGCAACCGTCCGCTGGAACCACAGCTGGCTCAGGCCGGATCTGAACAGGACGAAGGCGACCGTGATGCCGGCGGGGATGGACAGCAGCATCCAGCCGGCGCGGGGATCGCGCCAGCGGCCCGACTTCAGCAGCCCCACCGCACCGATGCCGTACAGCAGCCAGCTGACCAGCAGGGTCAGCGTCATCGCGACCCGGGTCGCCGGGGTGGCCGCGATGCCGTTGGCGGCGAGGGCCGCTCGGACCGTCGCGAACGGGTCGAACACCATCCCGCCGCTCTGGCCGCCGAAGAGCACGAGCTGCGCGAACAGCAACACGACGAAGAGCAACCCCACCAGCGCTGAGAGGGTGATGTCGAGTCTGCGTTTGAAGACCAGCGTCAGGAGCCAGACACCCACCGCCCCGCAGAGGAAGACCGGGGTGAAGGTGGCCTTGGCCCCGGAGAGCGCGAACAGTGAGATCGCCAACGTGATCCAGGTGAGCCGTTCTGCCTTCCGTCCGGGGCGCAGGACTTCGAGGATGAGCATCAGGGCGGGCAACGACATCATCACGCCGTACGGCTGGGACGGGCTGGTGACCAGGCGCTTGGACAGATAGGGCTCGGTGAAGAGGTAGGTGGCGAAGTGCGGCCCGATGAGCTGGTAGGCACCGGCCACGAGCAAGGCCGGGGCGATGACCGCGGCGATGGGTCGACCGGTCAGTCGGAGCGCGACCGCGCCGAGACCGAGCACGGCCAGCCCCACCACGACGGCGGGCATGACCTCCCGCAACATCACGATCGAACCGATTCCGGTCACGTGGTCGGACGTGGCGATCTGGGCGTGTACGAACCAGTGGTAGTCCAGCCGCGTGTCGAGCAGGAACGGGATCTGCGGCGGGAAACGGTGGGCGGTCTCGGCGATCAGAGCCTGGTGGAACGTCTCGTCGATGCTGGGCGGACGGTTGTCGGGCAGGTTGAGGGGGCGGACAGCGAAGGCGTTCCGCCCGAGCCAGGCAACGCCATACAGAATCGTGGCACCGAGCGCCCAGGAGGCGCGGTAGTCCAGCGAACGCGTCGGCATCGTCCAGGTGGACCGGCCCAGCCAGGTCACGCTCACGACAGCCGCCGCGATCGGGAGTACGACGATCAGCAGCGGGAAACCGATCCAGACTCCCAGCAGATAGACCGGTAGCTGGATCCCGAAGCCGAAGATCGTGCCCAGCGACAGGTCCTCGAACCAGGTGGGTGGTACTTCGCCCTCGTCGCGACGGGTGTGCAGCTGGTGCAGCAGCAGCCGCCAGGCGACGACACCGGGAAAGGCGATCCCGACCGCGAGGTAGAGGGCGTAGGCGACCAGGTCGATGGCTGGGACGTCGTACGCGAGCAGCAGCAGGAGGGTGCCCAGTGCCGTGAGGATCATCGGGGGCCAGGACGTGGAGAGGATCCGGCGCAACGGCATGGCGCACACAGTACAGCGGCCAAAACGTCTCACCCCGGTCGCGGGGCGCTGTCCCGGCTCGCCGCTCCCGATAGGCTCGGCTGCCATGAGCGACACGACCGAGGAGCCTGGTTCGGCCGCGGTCATTGACACGGCGCGTGAGGAGCTCGCGCGGCTGCGCGACAGCATCGACAACCTCGACGCCGCGCTCGTGCACGTCCTTGCCGAGCGCTTCCGGTGCACCCAGGCGGTGGGGGTGCTCAAGGCCGAGCACGCCATGCCTCCCGCCGACCCGGTGCGTGAAGCGCAGCAGATCGAGCGGCTGCGCCGGTTGGCTCACGAGGCTCGGCTGGACCCGGAGTTCGCCGAGAAGTTCCTCAACTTCATCATCGCCGAGGTGCTCCGCCACCACGAGGCCATCGCCAACCCGTGAGGCTCAGATGGTGGGCTTGCCGTCGGAGCCCGTCTCGGTCGACTCGTCGGTGTCCTCAGCAGCTTGCTGGTCGGACTCGGCGCTGTCGTCGCTTGCGTCTTCGCTCCGGTGGTCGGGCTCGTCCTCGTCCTCCTGACCGACATCCTCGGTCTCCATGACCAGCCGACTTCGCCGCGCGCCGGGGAGATCGAGGGGGACAGCGTCGGCGAGCAGGCTCTGGACAGCTTGCCCCAGCGGGATGTCGCCCGGCGTCTCGAACGGGAAGTCGTCGTCTGACCGCCAGGCCGACCTCAGGCGTTCGAACGCGGCCTGCCGGAGCGCGTCTTCGTCGTCGACGAAGATCTCGACCTCCATCGTCACGTGGACCTGGTGCGTCATGATTCGTCCTTTCGCTGGTGGTGCCGACGTACCCCGCGGTCTCGAGGCCGCGCTCTCCGACGCTAGCGGCGTCGCAGGCTGTCCGCTTGCCAAGCCGAGGACGCCGCCTAGGTGAAGCGGGCCGACGCGGGGCAGAATGCCCGGATGGACTTCGACGTAGAACGGATCCGCTCCTGCTTCCCGGCGCTTGCCGAGGGCGTGGCCTACTTCGACGGGCCCGGTGGGTCGCAGGTGCCGGCTGTGGTCGGGGACGCGATCGCCGCCGCGATCTGCTCCGGGGTGTCCAACCGTGGCACCGTCACGGCGGCGGAACGGCGGGCCGACCACATCGTCACAGCGGCGCGCGCCGCAGTCGGTGACCTGCTCGGCGCCGACGCTGGTGGCGTCGTGTTCGGACGCTCGATGACTCAGCTGACGTATGACGTCGCGCGTGCGCTCTCGAAGGAATGGGGTCCGGGCGACGAGATCGTGATCACCCGGCTCGACCACGACGCCAACGTCCGGCCCTGGCAGACGATGGCCGAACGGGCCGGCGCCACCGTCCGCTGGGTCGAGTTCGACCGCGAGACCGCCGAGCTCGAGGTCGCCGACGTGCGGGCCCAGCTCTCGAACCGCACCAGGCTCGTCTCGGTCACCGCTGCCTCCAACCTGCTGGGCACGCGCCCGGACATCGCAGCGATCACCGAGGCCGTGCATGCCGTGGGCGCGCCGGTCTACGTGGACGGGGTGCACCTCACGCCGCATGCTCCGGTCGACGTCGCCGCGCTTGGTGCCGACTTCTTCGTCTGCTCGCCGTACAAGTTCTTCGGGCCCCATCACGGGGTGCTGGTGGCCGATCCCGCCAGGTTGGAGACGCTCGACAACGACAAGCTGCTGCCGCAGACTTCGGCGGTGCCCGAGCGCTTCGAGCTCGGGACCTTGCCCTATGAGCTGCTCGCCGGGACGACGGCGACCGTCGAGTTCATCGCCGGGATCGCCTCCGACGCCGCGACCCGTCGCGATCGTGTGATCGAGTCGATGACGGTGGTCGAGGAGCACGAGGACCAACTGTTCGGTCGTCTCCTCGACGGGCTGGCCGCGATCCCGGGTGTACGCCTGTACGGGTCGCCCAAGCGCCGTACTCCGACGGCCTTGTTCACGGTGGACGGCGTCGCGCCGGCTGCCGTCTACAGCGGTCTGGCTACACGCGGGGTCAACGCACCGGCCAGCACGTTCTACGCGATCGAGGCGTCGCGGTGGATCGGGCTAGGCGACACCGGCGCGGTCCGGGCCGGTCTGGCGCCTTACAGCAGCGACGACGACGTCGAGCGGCTGCTGGCAGGCGTGAGCGAGCTCGCGCTGTGAACCGGCGGGTGCTCGTCACCGGCGGGGCACGCGGTATAGGTCGCGCCATCGCGACCGCTTTCGCGGCTGCCGGTGATCGGGTCGCTGTGCACTATGGCCGGTCGGCGGATCGCGCTGCTGAACTGGTCGCCGAGCTCCCCGGAACAGAGCACACCGTGGTGCAGGCCGACCTGGCCGTCCCCGACGACGTGCGCCGGGCCGTCGACAGTGCCGCCGCCGACCTCGGCGGGCTCGACGTGCTCGTCAACAACGCCGGCATTTTCGTCGCGCATCCGCCGCTCGAGACCTCGTGGGAGGACTGGCAGGCGGCCTGGACCGTGACGTTGCAGACCAACCTGCTCGGCGCAGCCCACGCCACCTTTGCTGCCATTCCGCACCTGATCGCCGCCGGTGGTGGGGCGATCGTCAACGTCTCGAGCCGTGGCGCCTTCCGGGGCGAGCCGAACAACCCTGCCTATGGGGCCTCCAAGGCGGGACTGAACTCGTTCGGTCAGTCCATGGCGCTCGTGCTCGCGCCGCACGGCATCTCGGTGGGGACGGTGGCCCCGGGTTTCGTTCAGACCGAGATGGCGCGCGAGGTGCTCGACGGGCCGCGCGGAGACGAGGTGCGCGCCCAGTCGCCGTACGGTCGGGTGGCCAAGCCCGAGGAAGTAGCGGCGGCCGTGCTGTGGCTGGCGTCGCCCGAGGCTGCCTTCTCGACCGGGACGATCATCGACGTCAACGGAGCGTCGTACCTGCGCAGCTGAGGTCGGCCTTGCTCAGACCGTCCCGTCGACGTAGGCGACGACGCGGTTCAGCAAGGCGGCCGCGTTGAGCAGCTCCAGCGGCGGCAGCGGTGGGTTCTCGGCCAGTTCGTAGAGCAGCGGGGTCGCTTCCTGGTGGCCCAGCTGGACGGCGATCTGAGCGCAGGCACGCGCTGCGTCGCGGACCACGGCAGGTTGGACGGTCCAGATGGCCTCGAAGAGCCGTTGGCGGTCCGGGACCGTGGACTGGCCGGGCAGCTCCCAGGCGGTGAGCATCGCGGGGTAGTCGGCTGACTCACAGACGACGACCCACTCCCGTCGCATCGGGGCGTCCTCGGGAAGATGCACGAGGTCCATCCCCGGAACCGGCTCCGGCGCTGCGGAGAAGTCCGCGAAGACGGTGGTGGAACGGGCGATCCGGGCGAGCTCCTTCCATCGCTCATGCGCAGCGTGGAAGTAGCGCTCCCGCTGAAAGGCTCCGAAGATCATCGGCCGCTCGGCGCGCACGCAGCACTCGTCCTCGATGGCCCACGACAGCGCCAGCAGGGTCGACTTCTTGAGCCGCTGCGGTTGCAGGATGGGGTGCTCGCGGCGGAGCGCGGCGTAGACGGAAGGGGCTGCCGGGGGTCCTTCGGCTGCGGCCTGGGCACGGGCCACCTCGGCGATGGCCACCTCGAGCCGGGTGCCTGCCTCCCGACGCCGGACCACCTGGAGGATGCGCTCGACGTCGCGTTCGTCATACCGACGATGGCCGCTGTCACGGCGCTCGGGCCGGGGGAAGCCGTGGCGCGTCTCCCACATCCGCAGCGTCGCGGGGGCCAGGCCGGTGCGTTCGGCGAGGTCGCCGATGCTGAGACTCGCGGCCGTGACCAGGGACGCAGAAGTTCGGGGTTGCGTGGAGGGGGGTCGAGGGTTCATGATGACATGGTAAACCTAAACAGAGCGTTTAGAAAAGTGTTGAACTTTCTACTGAGGAGTCGCTATGACCGAGACCAGCACCCGCACCACCCCCCGTCAGGATGAGGTCGTCGACTGGACGGACCTCGGCCGTGAGATGTGGTCGTTCCTCACCGGACGAGAGGCCGCTATCAACTACCGGTTCATCGACATGGCGGTGGAGGTTCCCCGCGACACCGGCGCCGACGCCCCTCGTGCGACCTGGAAGCTCAACGGCACCCTCCAGGTGACCACGAAGGACAACGCGAGCTCGCCCGCGTCCGGGGCCTGAGCCGTGACTGCCGATCTCACGGTGGATGCCGATCTGACGTTCTCGATCGACATCCCCGGCTCGCGAACGGTCACGGGCACGCTGACCGGGTCAGGCAAGAACCTGCAGCTGCAGGTCAGCGACCCGTTCCTCTTCGCCGGCCGGTCCGACTCGGGGTCCATCCGCGGGTTGGCACAGGGACTGGCCGGGAAGGGCCTGTCGATCACCGTCGTCACCTCCTCCGGGCCGCTCGTCACCTTGGGAGCGGCCCGGACGTCCTGGTTGCAGCGCCGGTTGACCGGGTCGCGACACATTCGCGTCGAACGTGGTGCCGGCCTGTGGTCACTGGTCCGCGGCCGCGCGCAGGCGCCTCACGGTGGCGCCCTGCCGGCTGCCGCCCTCGCGCCTCCGGCGACGCTGTGGCCGATCGCCCCCACGATGCACCGGCGCCCTCGGCCCCGCGTGACGACGACCCATGACCCACGCGGCGGCGGCAACCCGAGGCTGATCATGGCGCCGCAGCCGCACCCGACGCCCGAGGACAGGCAGGAGATCTTCTCCCTGCGCCGAGGCGTCACCACGATCGGCAGCGCGGAGTCCTGCGACATCAGGCTGGTCGGCCTCGAGCCTCAGCACGCCGAGATCCGGCATGACGAGGAGGACGAGTTCGTGCTGGTGCGCATCGGCATCGATGCGTCGACGCGCGTCAACGGCGCACCCGTCGAGCGTTCGATCCTCCGGACCGGCTCGCGGGTGCAGCTCGGCGACCAGACGATGTCGTTCTTCCGCGAGGAGTACGCCGACCACGGGCGCCCGTATGGTGGGCGCATCGGCGGTGAGCTGGGTCATCAGCGCAAGCAGCCCAGTCGTACCGAACTTCGCAGGCACGACGAGGAGCACGCGTGACGACAGCAACGCCCGTTCTCGTGGCAGGAGCCTCCGGCTTCGTCGGACGTCGGCTTTGCCCGGCGTTGGCCGCCGCGGGCCATGACGTCCGCGCGATGACGCGTCATCCCGACAGCTACGCAGGCGACGGCGAGGCGGTCTACGGCGATGTCCACGACGCCGCCACCCTGACCAAGGCGCTGGCCGGTTGCCGGGCGGCGTACTACCTGGTGCACTCGCTGGACTCCAAGGACTTCGAGCGGCTCGACGCCGAGGCGGCCCGCGCTTTCGGCAAGGCTGCCGCCGAGGCCGGCGTCGAGCAGATCATCTACCTCGGCGGTCTCGGCAGCGACTCCGAACAGCTGTCGTCGCACCTCCGCAGCCGGCGTGAGGTCGAGGGGCTGCTCGGTGATGCCGGCGTGCCGGTCACCGTGCTGCGCGCCGGCATCATCGTCGGCAGCGGTGGCATCTCCTGGGAGATGACCCGGCAGCTGGTGGACCACCTGCCGGCGATGGTCACGCCGCGCTGGGTGCGCACGCGGACGCAGCCGATTGCCGTGGCCGACGTCATTCGCTATCTCGTCGGCGTGCTCGACGAACCGCGAGCGATCGGCCGCGTCTTCGAGATCGGCGGTCCGGAGGTGCTGCAGTACGTCACGATGCTGCGCCGGGTCGCTGCCATCAAGAAGAGCCCGTTGCTGATCGTCCCGGTGCCGCTGCTCTCGCCGGGACTCTCGTCGCGCTGGCTGGCGCTCGTCACCAATGTCGACACGCAGACCGGGCGCTCGCTGATCGACTCGATGACCAACGAGGTCGTGGTCCACGATGACAGCATCCGGTCCATCGTGCCGTTCGAGCCGATGGGGTACGACGATGCTGTGCGCACGGCACTGGACGAGCACGCGCAGCGGGAGAAGTCTCGATGAGGTCTGCCCGCGCCGGAGTCTGGTGGCGTCGTGCGCGGTCGGAACTTTCAGCTCGGCTCCCGATGGCCATCACGCACGTGGTCCCGATCGACCATCCGGAGTCCGCGGCCGTTGTCGCCCGCCGGCGGCGCGTCGTCGCCGGCGTTTCGGTGCTTGGCACCGGGTTGCTCGGCCTCTCCTTGTCGTCAAAGCCGGACTCCAAGAAGTTCTACGGCCTCGCCGCGGCCGTGGCCGCTACTTGGACGGCCGGTGGGCTGTTGTCCGGACCGCTGCACCTCGGCTGGATCCAGAGTCGCGACCAACAGCTGAGAAGGCCGATCGTCACTCCGATCGCGACCGGCGTCGGCGCCTTCGGCTTCTTCTACGGCTGCGCGTTGGTCGCGCGCGGCATACCGGTGCTCGACCGGGCCATCGGGCGCGTGCTCACGTTCGCCGAGGAGGGGAGCAACCCGCTGATCGTGGCGACCACGCTGGCGAACGGGCTCGGTGAAGAGGTGTTCTTCCGGGGCGCCATGTATGCCGCCCTCCCCGAGGACCGGGCCGTCGCCGTGTCGACAGCGGTCTACACGTTGGCCACGGCGTCGACGCGGAACCCGGCCCTGGTACTCGCAGCCGGCGTGATGGGCACGTTGTTCAGCATGCAGCGACGCGCCTCCGGGGGCCTGCAGGCCCCCGTGCTCACCCATCTGACCTGGTCGACGCTGATGGTCCGCTACCTGCCACCGCTGTTCCGTCGAGCCCACCGCCCCTGACGGACCTGACCCTCAAGCGGAGCATGCGCGCCGCCCTGACGGGTGGAAGCAGGCTATGAGTCACCGGCGCCGGTGAATTCGGCCTTTTTGACCATACCGATGAGCTCGGCGCGGTTGGCGGCGTCCGGGGTGAGCCGCACTCCGCCGACCACGCGCTGGCCACGCACATTCAGGATCCACTGGTGGAAGGTCGCGTTGGGCACGTCTGAGCTCAGCCAATCGTCGCCGGCGGTGTAGATGGTGACGCCCCCGTTTCGGCAGCGACCGATGTCCGCGGGAGCGGTGGTCTCGAGATAGACGCCGTGGTAGCCGTCGATGGTCACCGGCACGGGTTGCGTGGACTTCATGTGCCGCTGGGCGACCAGGAGGGAGGCCAGATCGTGCACGCTCGTGCCGGCCCCGACGTGCTTGCCACCGAAGCAGGGATCGGTGTCGACCTGCGTCACCTTGCCCCAGAAAGCCATGTCGCCGTCGCCGGACCCGATCACCGTCCCTCCGAAATCGGAGAAGTAGCCCGCCGGCACCTCGACGATGGCTCGCGTCGGGCCATCGTCGGAGAGGAGCCCCAGGCTGTACTTTCCCGGCTCCAAGGGGGCGCCGTCGGGGATCTGTGCGAGCTCGATCGGCCCGTCAGACGGGGGAGCCGTGGTGGGGTCGGACGACTGGGTGGTCGTGGTGTCGCCGGTGCTCGTTGTGGCGTCGGTGCTGGTGCAGGCCCCGACGGTCGCCAGCGCGGCCAGTGCGGCTGCCGCGGTCGCAGCGCTTCGTTGAATCATGATGGCCTCCTTGCGATGGGCAGAACTCTGTACTGACGAGGTCTGAGCGGCCTTCTCGGTTCCCGTTCGCTTCGAAGAGGACCGTCAGCCGATCTCGGGCACGACCGCGTTGGATGGCACGTGCAGCGCGAGGCTGCACTCGCTCGTGGAGATGTGACACTCGAGGAGGTCGGCACCGTCCTGCTGCTTGGCGTGGAGCACGACGGTGTCGTCGTCCAGCCACTGCACCAGCCAGAGGGAATCGGTGTCGGGGTACCCGGGAGGCGCGCTGAACGCGATGTTCTGTCCCGTGAGTCCGTCCTTCACGTAGTGCGGCTGCTTACCTGCGGGTGTGACCCGCGGCCCGGTGACGGAGAGCTCCAGGACGCCGTCGAAGGGCACGAAGTCCGCTGGATCGTCGGTGCGATCACTGATCAGGAGGGTCCGTGCCAGGTTCCCGCTCTGAAGGATCGCCTCGTAGGCCTTCGGCTCGAACATGGGTTTGAAGGTTCGGGTGGCGAGCTCGATGCGCCAGGTCGGTCGCAGCTCCTCGCCGAACGTCAGGTCCGTGAAGCCGAACACCGATCCGGCATCGACCGAGTAGAGCCCTGAGGTGACGCCTGTGTACGGCAGATCAATGGGATGGCGATCGTGGTAGACGACCTGGCCTGATCCGGTGTCGTAGACCACGACCTCCGGGGAACGCGGCTGCGGGAACTCGAACCAGGCGACCTCGGATCCGGTGTTGCCCGACACCATGCGGCCCACGTAGTTGCCCCACAGAACGTCGCCGCCGGCCGACTCGTCCTCCCAGCCGGACTCGCCGATCGCGCTGATCTCGTCAACGGCGCTTCCGTCCGTGAACCACACCCGGTTGTCGGCTGTCCGGACCATGACACCGTCGTCGGTGAGGTCGATCTCGACGACCCGGCCGGGCATCGTGACGGTCTGGTCTCCGTAGTGGACAGTTGCGCCCTCGGCATGCGTGAGCGGACGAGAGCCGTCCACCTTCGACGGTTTGGCCGGGGGTGTCGACCGATGTTCCGGCACGGCGAGCTGCACTGCGCCGATGACGGTCGCCACGATGGCTGCGGCGAGGACGGTCATGACGGTCGTCGTGCGACGCTGCCGGCGGCGTGCGGTCTCGCGCAACGCGTCCAAGGACGGCGGCACGATCTCGTCACCGAGGCTGCGCAGCAGGTCCAGGTCAGACATGGCGCTCCTCCTTGTCGTCCAGCAGGCTGGCAAGCCGTTCTCGAGCTCTGAAGAGTCGCGACTTCACTGTTCCTTCGGAAATACCGAGCTCGGCGGCGACTTCGGCAGTCCCCATGTCCGCGAGGTAGTGCAGCACCACCGCTTCACGCTGGCCGGCGTCGACCTGTCCCAGCGCCGTCACGATCGCGACGTACTCAGGGCCGACCTCGATGGGCAGCTGCGGGCCGGGCACCCGGGGTTGGTACTTGCGGACCACCGCCGCGTGTCGCCAGCGACTGCGCAGATGGTTGATCGCTGTGGTCCGGACCCAGGCCTCCGGATTCTGCACCTTGGCAAGCTGGCGACGCTTACGCAACGCCGCGACGAAACCTTCTTGGACGGCGTCCTCAGCGTCAGACAGATCACCGCAGATCGCGTACAGCTGCACGACCAGGCGACGGTAGGACGCGTTGTAAAGCTCGTCCAGAGCTGGTCTGTCGACCATGCCGGCCTCCTCGGACGCTCCCACTCTTCCGCTACGACGGCGGTGGTGTGGACTTTCCGAACATACGAGCCCCGAGAGCCCTCTACGGTTCCCGCTAGGTGCCGAAAGCTCTTCAGGAATGTTGGAGCGCAACGGCGGGAGGCTCGCGGTGGGGGAGTCAGCGGAGCGGGTGACGAGAATCGAACTCGCACTGTCAGCTTGGGAAGCTGATGTTCTACCATTGAACTACACCCGCAGCGCGTCCTGGTGGCCTCGAAACGGCCGTCCGGAGACGAGCGGAGTCGATACTACCGGGCGGCTGGTTCGTCTCGCCGCCACCCCGAACGAGGCCGCCGGCCCGACCGGCGACATCCCACTGCTGCCGATCGGTGCCGCAACCAGCACAATGAGCGCGTGGCCATCTTCCTCGCGCTCATGTCGAGCGTGCTCTGGGGGACCGGCGACTTCTTGGGCGGTCTGCGCAGCCGGTCCCGACCGGCTGTCGCCGTGGTGGCCGGCTCGATGTTGGGCGGTCTCGTGGTCATCGCGGTCGTGGCCCTCGTCTTCGGCGCGTATGACGACCCGTCCGGCTGGCTGCCCTGGTCGGTGATGGCCGGGGTGGTCGGCGCGGCCGGCCTCAGCGCCTTCTACTGGGCACTCGCCAGCGGCACCATGGGTGTGGTCTCGCCGATCGCGGCGCTCGGTGTGAGCGTGCCGGTGATCATCGGGTTCGTGCGAGGCGAGGTGCCGAGCACGGTGCAGACGATCGGTCTCGTCGTAGCCCTGATCGGCGCGATCGCCACCAGCGGCCCTGAGCTGTCCGGCCGGGTCAGCGGCCGGTCGGTCCAGTTCGCCGCCTTCGCCGGCTTGTGCTTCGGCCTGGTCTTCGTGGCTGTGGACCAGGGCGCCAAGTCGTCGCCGATGATGACGCTGATCGCCATGCGGTGTACGAGCCTCGTGCTGTTCCTCGTGGTAGCGGTCGCCTTGCGCAGCATCGGCGGGCTCGACCGTACGGACATCTGGCCGCTCGCGATCGTCGGCGCCTTCGACGTGACGGCCAACCTCATGTTCGCGCTCGCCAGCAACCGGGGCTACGTGTCCGTGGTCAGCGTGCTCGGTTCGCTGTACCCCGTGATGACCGTGCTGCTGGCCAGAGCCGTACTGCACGAGCGCATGCAAGCCATCCAGTCGGCCGGCGTCGGGATCACGATGCTGGGAGTGGTGTTCATCTCGGCCGGCTGACGGACGATAGGGTCGCTGCGTGCTCCTGAGTGACCGCGACATCCGCGCCGAGATCGACGACAAGCGCGTCGTCCTCGAGCCGTACGACCCCGAGATGATCCAACCCTCGAGCGTCGACGTCCGGCTCGACCGGTTCTTCCGGGTGTTCGAGAACCACCGCTACCCGCACATCGACCCTGCTGAAGACCAGCCGGACCTGACCCGGCTGGTCGAGCCGGCGTCGGCAGACGAGCCGTTCATCCTGCACCCCGGCGAGTTCGTGCTCGGCTCGACATACGAGGTCATCACGCTGCCCGACGACGTGGCTGCCCGGCTGGAGGGCAAGTCGTCGCTGGGTCGGCTTGGCCTGCTCACGCACTCGACGGCGGGTTTCATCGACCCGGGGTTCTCGGGGCACGTCACGCTCGAGCTCTCGAACGTGGCCACGCTGCCCATCAAGCTCTGGCCCGGGATGAAGATCGGTCAGCTCTGCTTCTTCCGGCTGTCGTCGCCGGCCGAGAACCCCTACGGCAGTGCGAAGTACGGCTCCCGCTACCAGGGCCAGCGTGGTCCCACTCCGTCACGGTCGTTCCAGAACTTCCACCGCACCGACATCTGACGCGCGCCCCCGTCCGTCGTCTGCCACTCCCCCACACCGCGAAATGCGGGAAAGTGCAGGCACCGTCCGGCGTGGCGGCCTGCACTTTCCCGCAATTCGCGGCGAGGGTCAGCGGCTGCCCTCGGCCTTGTCGGCGAGGCGACGCAGGATCCGCGCGGCTCGCGGGTGCGCGGGACGCCGGGTCACGGTCTTGTGCTCAGTGCGCTCCCTGATGATCTCGCGAGCTACCTGGTCGTTGAAGTTCATGAGCCCTGTTCCTTTCGGTGCCGCGTTGCGGTGGTCTGGATGTCTGATGTCGAGTCTGTGCGGTGGCGCGGGGTCCGCGCTTGATACGGCTTGCTGCGTCTGACGACCCGCTCGGTTCCGTCGTACGACGAGTCGGCCGTCTCAGACCGGTCTGGCCGTCGCTCACGCGCGCTGTAGGACCACATCGCCTGTCCCCGCCTGGATGATGAGCTCGACGGTCTGGTCACCGTCGCTGGGTGCATCACTCGCGTCGAGGGAGGACGTGACGTCGCCGGTGACCGTGGTGATGTCGAGGTATGCCGCTGTGCCCTCAGCAACCCCGACAGTGATGTCCCCCGAGCCGGTCTTGGCCTTGAGCTTGCCGTGGTCGATGCGACGGACCAGCAGGTCCCCCGAGCCGGCCATCGCCTCGACGCTGTCACCTGCGTGCTTGACGACGATGTCTCCCGATCCTGTCTTGATCTTGAGGACGCCACCGATCTGTCCGACCACGACGTCGCCGGACCCGGCGAGGATGTCGGCGCTTCCGCCGATCTCGTCGAGGACGATGTCCGACGAGCCACCCTTGACTGAGCAGTCGCCGCGAGTCGTCTTCAACTCGACGTCACCCGAGCCGGTCTTGACGTCAGCGCTGGCGACGACGTCGAGCTCGAGGTCGCCAGAGCCCGTGCTGACCCTGGTGTCACCCAGCTCACCGTGAGTGTCCACATCGGCTGACGCGGTCTCGATCTTGGCGGAACTGTGCGTGGGAACCGTGATCGTGGCCAGGACATGGCCATGACGGCGGAACAGGCCACCGCCCCTGATCTTCGGCATCAGCACGACGATCTCGTCACCACGCTGTTCGACCGTGGCGTTGTCGATCATCTCCTGGGCCGCGGAGTCGTTGCCGAGTGGCTCCAGCTCGACGGTGCTGGTCGCGGTGTCGGTCGCACGGACCGTCACCTTCCCCTGCCACAGCTCGACCTTGAGGCTGACGGGCTGCGGTGTCTCGAACGTGTGCATGGTGGTCTCCTTCGGAGGCGGTGAATCGCTGAGGTAGGTGAAGTCGGTGGCGATGGCGTGGGGGTGCCGGAGAACGATCCGCGGTCAGCGGACCCAGCCCTGAACACGTTTGTTGGAGGAGCGGTTGCGGCCCGGGGCGCCGGGTCCCATCGCACCCAGGATGTTGATGTCGATGTTCGCCGAGCTCGCCATCCGGGCGGCGTTCACGAGCCAGGTGTTGAGGCTTTGACCCCTGCGGGCCGCGAGCTCTTCGGCCTTGACCTTGAGCGACTCCGGCAGTCGCAGTGTGATGCGGGCGACCGTCTCATCCTCGCCGTCGAACGGCTCGTCGGGCTCGGGCGGTGTCGGTGGTTGCGGCGGTGCAGGCGGGGCGGCTTCGGCGCCGGCACCGAGGACGACGAACATCGGCTCGCGGCCCTTGAGGCGAAGCTCGACCGATGTGCCGTGCAGCTCGTTGGTGATCTCGGAAGCGGCCTGCGAGAGGGCGTCCATCAAGGTGAGCCGGACGGCCGGGTCGAGCGCCATGGCCAACCGTTCGGCGGCGGCCCGGATCTCGTCACCCCCGGCCTCGGCGGCCTGGGACAGGTCCCGGCGGAGGGACTCGACGAACTGTGTGATGTCCATGTGCAGAACTATGACATCATCATGGTGTCACGTCAACACCATAACGAAAATTATCAAGAATTGCCTGTTCAGAGGGGCCAAGAGGGAGAGGCAGGCGCCATCCGCTCGGGCGGCAAGGGGATGAGAACGAGATGTCTGCGCAGGTGCTGACGTCACGCAGCAGTCGTCTGGTGTCGTACTGACGTCGTGGTGGCGTGGGCCTGGGAGGGGCATGTGACTGCCCGGAGCCAGCGAGCCGGCCGCAGCGACGTGGTCGTCAGGTGGGCATCGAGGAGTCGCCGGTGGCGCCCTCGCGGGGATCGGTCTCGCCGGCGGTGCGGGGCGACTCCGCCTCGGTGGCGCCCGAGACGTCCGGTGCCGTCGGCGTAGCGGGCGACCGTTGGACTGCTGCGAGGAGCAGCTGGGCGACGTCGAGCACCTCGACCTCGTCGCGCGCCTTGCCGTCGGCCTGCAGCGAGGTCAGACCGTCCGACATCATC
>JANLYC010000580.1:0-4942 GCA_031365435.1 Nocardioidaceae bacterium | reverse complement strand
CGAAGGGGTCGGCATCGACGTGAAGGCTCAGGCGCGTGCCCACAACAGCGAGGTTGCGGCCGAGCTCGGTATCGCGGATCAGCTGCGGTTCGTCGAGGGTTCGATCGCTGCGGCAGCGGTCGACGCACGCCCCGATCTCGTGCTGGCACTGCACGCGTGCGACACCGCGACGGATGATGCGCTGGCGCGCGCCGTCTCGTGGCAGGCTCCGGTGATCGTGGCGGCGCCCTGCTGTCACCACGACCTGCAACGTCAGCTCGTGTCCGACGTCATCCCAGATCCTTACCGGCTCGTGACCCGCCACCCGATCCTGCGTGAGCGGTTGGCCGACGTCCTCACCGACGCGTTGCGTGCCGCGATCCTGCGGCTCGTCGGCTACCGCGTCGAGGTCATCGAGTTCGTCGACTCCCGGCATACGCCGCGCAACGCCCTCATCCGCGCCGTCCGGACCGGGGCAGCCCCTGACCAGGCCACGGTCGACGCCTACCAGTCACTCGTGGCGCAGTGGGGGGTCCGTCCTGCCCTCGCGTCCTTGCTGGCGGGGGCACATCCCGTGCTCGACCTACCCGACGTACACGGCGTGCGTGCGCGCGGCCAGGAGAGCGGTCAACCATGAGCTGGGGGATGGCGGGACGCCGGGCCGGCTCGCTGGTCGGCGCCACGACGGTCGCACTGGTGGCGGTGTGGCTCGTCCCACCGGTGGCCGGGGCCTCGAACCCGGCGACCACCGGCCGGGGGCACGTCGTCTTCACGATCCGCGCGCCGGAGATCACCGAGTCGAGCTCGTTGGCGGTCAGTACCGTCGACCCCGGGCTGACCTACACCACCAACGACTCCGGTGACGGCGGCACCGTCTATGTCCTGAACTCGAAGACCGGTGCGCTGGTCGGCCGGACGACACTGGCCGGGGCGTCGCCCCTCGATGTCGAAGCGATCGCGGTCGGGACCGATGGTTCGCTGGTCGTGGCCGACATAGGGGACAACAACGGCGACCACTCGACGGCGGACCTGTACCGGATCGACCAACCCGGGCGTGGTGACCACGCGGCCACCCCGGACCGCGTCGACCTGACCTATCCCGGGGGGGCGCGCGACGCGGAGTCCGTGGTCTACGACACTTCGACAGGACGGGCGTATGTCGTGAGCAAGCTCTTCGGAGGCGCCCGCGTGTACGCCACGCCGCCGCATGTCTTCCGCCTCGACCATGCCCGGTTGCGGGTCGTGGCGAACGCGCCGCCTCTGGCGACCGACGCGGCCCTGTTGCCCGACGGCCACCATGCGGTGATCCGCACGTACTTCGACGCTTCCGTGTACACCTTCCCGGCCTGGAAGGAGGTCTCGATCTTCAACCTGCCGCCGCAACAGCAGGGAGAGTCGATCGCGGCTCCTCCTGCAGGCGACGTGGTGTGGGTGGGTTCTGAGGGCGTGCGCTCGAGCGTGACCGCGGTGTCGCTGCCCGACCTGACCGCGACGCCGGCCGACGGGTCCGGCGGCGCGACGACATCGGGCGCGGCGGGCGACAACGCGGCCGACGGCTACGTCACGTCGGCCCGGACCGACCAGGCACGTCAGCTCGCCACCGTGGGCTTCATCGGTGGCCTGGTCGGTCTGGGTGCACTGTTTCTCGTCGTCACCTTCCTCGCCCTCCGCCGCCGCCTTCGTTGAACCGGGAGTTGTGGTGCCTTGAGCCGTGACTTTCGGCGCCTTGAGCCGTGAGTTGTGGCGCCTTGAGCCGTGAGTTGTGGTGCCTTGAGCCGTGAGTTGTGGTGCCTTGAACCGTGAGTCGTGGGATTGGGGCTGCGGATTGCTCGACGTCGTACGGCGGTCTCGCAGTTCACAGCGCAAATTTAGGCGGAGTTGACCGGCTCCTTGGGCTGGCGGGGGACAGTGAGGCAAGTGCCGTCCTCTCACGACGGCGGGATCGAGATCGCCGTGACCGCGTTGTTTCATCGGGATGCTGCCGGCGCGTCACGACCGCGAGAGCGGCGTCGTGCTGGAGTCCAGGCAGCATGCATGGCCGGCCGGGTGGCCGCGGGTGTCTCACGGCTGACCGGGCGAGGCTCTGGTGGCGTGATCGGTGGCCGCGTGATTCTGGCGCTCTCGCCTGATGCAGCCCAGCAGTTGGCCACGGGGCGCGATGTCATGGTCGTGAGTGGGACCAACGGCAAGACGACGACCACCAGCCTGCTGGTCGCCGCTATCCGAGTGGCGGACCCGGTGGACAGCAACGCCAACGGCGCCAACACCCCCGCCGGCGTCGTCACGGCCCTCGCCGACGGTTTCTCAGCTCATGTGGTCCTCGAGGTCGACGAAGGGTGGCTGCCCTGGACGGTAGCCCAAGTGGCACCGTCGACGGCCGTGCTTCTCAATCTCTCTCGTGACCAGCTGTCGCGCCACCACGAGGTCGGACGTCTCGCGTCCGCCTGGCGCGAGGCGCTGACGGGAGTGGACACGGTGGTCGCCAACGTCGACGACCCCGCGGTGACGTGGTCGGCGCTGGCCGCGGGGCGCCCGGTCTGGGTCGCGGCGGGACAACGCTGGACCGAGGACTCGCTCGCCTGCCCACGGTGCGGGCGGCTGTTCCGTCGGGACGACGCCATCTGGGCATGTGTGTGCGGGCTGCATCGACCAGATCCGGACTGGTGGCTTGAGGGCGACGACCTGGTCTCGCGGGACCGCCGACTCCGGCTGGCTCTCACGTTGCCAGGAGCCCACAACAGAGCCAACGCTGCAATGGCGGTGGCAGCCGCCGCCAGCCGCGGCGTGGACCCGGCGGCCGCCGTGGCGGCGTTGCATGACATCGACGACATCGGTGGACGCTATGTGCGGCGTCGATTGGGTACGCATGAGGTTCGCTTGTTGCTGGCGAAGAACCCAGCGGGCTGGCTGGAGATCGTCGAGCTGGTCCGGGATGGCGGGAACCCGCTGGTGCTCGCGTTCAACTCCGATGGGGTGGACGGGCGCGACCCCTCTTGGCTGTACGACGTGTCGTTTCGCGGCCTGGCGGGCCGTGAGATCGTCGTCATCGGCCGACGGGCTGCTGACCTTCGAGTGCGGCTCGAGCTCGACGGGCTCGCGCCGACGGTCATCGTCGGAGGCGTACGCGAGGCGCTGGCTGCCATACCGCCGGGCCCGGTCGACCTGCTCGCGAACTACACGGCCTTCCAAGAGGCACGACGTGAGCTGGCCCATGTCCGGTGACAGCGAGCTGACCGTGGTCCTCGTCTATCCCGAACTCCTCGGGACCTACGGGGACCGGGGCAACGCGCTGGCACTGGTGCGTCGTGCCCAGCTACGTGGACTTCCGGTACGCATCACCAAGGTGCCGCTGGGTCGCAGGCTCCCCGCCTTCGGCGATGTCTACCTGCTGGGTGGAGGTGAAGACGCCGCGGAGTTGTTGGCACTGCGTGCCCTCGTGGCTGACCCGTCCGCTCGCCGTGTCCTGGCCGAGGCGCCCGCGTGCCTTGCCGTATGCGCGGGTCTGCAGATCCTCGCGCGTGAGTTCGCCGCCGCGGACGGGCATCGTGAGCACGGCCTGGGACTTCTTGACGTCATCTGCGCGCGGCTACCAGGCCCCCGGGCCGTGGGTGAGGTCCTGGTTGAGCCACTGGGCATTCCGAGTCTGCCGATGCTGACAGGTTACGAGAACCACCAAGGCGACGCGCAGATCCTTGTCGGCGCAGAACCGTTGGGCCGAGTGATGCATGGTGTCGGCAACGGTGTCGGGATCGGTGTCGGCCGGCTGGATGGCGCCGTGCAGGGTCACATCGTCGGGACCTACCTCCACGGACCGGTCCTGGTCCGCAACCCCGCGCTTGCCGATCGGCTCATCGAGTGGTCGGTCGGACCTGTGGCGCCGGTCCATGATGAAGCCGTGGAGCAGCTACGAGCTGAGCGGCTGGCTGCCGTTGGCGGCAAGCGCTTCGCGTTGCGGCGAATGACACGCGCCTGAACTGCTGACCTCGCCGCCGGGATTGGCAAGGTCAGCGAGGCAGATCCCCACTGGCCAAGGCAAGCTTGCCTAGTTCACAAGCAAGCTGGCTTGTGAACTAGGCGAACGCGGAGGGGCCACGGAAGCGCGAGCGGTCAGAGGTGGGAGATGGTCCAGTCGATGCAGGCGGTGAGTGCTTCGACGTCAGCCGCATCGACGGCGGGGAACATCGCCACCCGGAGCTGATTGCGGCCGAGCTTGCGGTACGGGTCTGTGTCGACGATGCCGTTGGCGCGCAGCACCTTCGCCACCGCTGCGGCGTCGACCGACTCGTCGAAGTCGATCGTCCCGATCACCAGCGACCGGTCGGCCGGGTCGACCACGAAGGGCGTCGCGTACTCCGACTTCTCTGCCCATCCGTACAGGAGGTCGGACGACTCGGTCGTCCGCTCAACAGCGCCGACCAGGCCCCCCAGCGAGTTCAGCCAGTCCACCTGCTCGGCCAGCAAATGGAACGTGGCGAGCGAGGGTGTGTTGTAGGTCTGGTTCAGCCGCGAGTTGTCGATCGCGGTCTGCAGGTCGAGGAACGCCGGGATCCACCGGCCGGTCTCCTTGATCGCCGTGGTCCTCTCGAGTGCCGCGGGTGACATCAGCGCGATCCACAGTCCACCGTCGGCGGCGAAGCACTTCTGCGGGGCGAAGTAGTAGACGTCGGTCTCCTGGAGGTCGACCGGCAGGCCGCCCGCACCCGACGTGGCATCGATCAGCACCAGTGACGCGTCGTCGGTACCGGCGACCCGCTGGATGGGTGCCATGACGCCGGTGGAGGTCTCGTTGTGGGGCCACGCGTACGCGTCGATCCCGGGCTCGGCGACGGCAACCGACCGGGTGCCCGGCTCGGCCTTCCTCACGCTGGGCTGTCCGAGGAACGGCGCCTCCGCGGCGGCAGCCGCGAACTTCGCCGAGAACTCACCGAAGGACAGGTGCTGGCTGCGCTCACGAATCAGCGAG
>JANLYC010000530.1:0-8112 GCA_031365435.1 Nocardioidaceae bacterium | reverse complement strand
GCCGCCGACCTGGTCCCGGTCAGAGCCGCCAAGAAGTTCACGGCCGGCGCCTGACCCATGCGTCGCCGCCCTGCCCGGACCGTCACCACCCTGCTCGCAACGGTGGTCGTACTCGCGACTGCGACAGCCTGTACGACGGCTGGGGCCGACCAGACGGGCAGCAACGGCTACGTCAGCGGCGACGGCACCATCACCTTGATCGCTCCGGCGGACCGCAAACCTGCGCCGACGCTGCAGGGAGACAAGCTCGGCGGCGGCACTCTCGACACGGCGGACTACGCCGGCCAGACGCTGGTGCTCAACGTCTGGGGCGCGTGGTGCGGTGAGTGTCGTGGCGAGGCGAAGGACCTCGTCGAAGCCTCGCGACAGCTGCCTGACACGGCCTTCGTCGGCATCGACACCCGTGACCGTGACTCGCTCGCGCTGGCGTACGTCCGCCGGTTCGGGGTGCCCTACCCCAGCCTCGTCGACCAGGACAGCAAGCTGCTGCTGAAGTTCTACGGTGTCGTCGCCGCCAACGCCATACCGTCAACCCTGGTCATCGACCGGGCCGGCAAGCTCGCGGCCGTCATCACCGGACCCACGACCACGTCCACTTTGGTGGGTCTGGTCCACGACATCGAGCAGAAGACCGGCTGAGCACTGCCATGCCCGACTCCGTCTCCTCGCCTGCGTTCGTCGTGGCCGCGTCCATCGGGGCGTGGTTCCACGACACCGCGCTCGACGGACCTGTCCTGCTCGCGATCCCCGTGGCGCTGGTCGCCGGCCTGGTCTCGTTCTTCTCACCCTGCGTGCTGCCGCTGCTCCCGGGATACCTCTCCTACATCACGGGCCTCTCGGGGGCAGACATCGTCACCAACGGCAGCACGGGAGTGCGAGGCAGGATGGTGACCGGAACGCTGCTGTTCATCCTCGGCTTCTCGTTCGTGTTCGTGTCCGTCGGTGGCGCGTTCGGCCAGATCGGCTACGAGCTCGTCGACCACCAACGCGTCCTGACCAAGGTGCTCGGCATCGTGACGATCGTGCTCGGCCTGGTCTTTGCAGGCGTCGTGCCGTGGTTGCAGCGCGACGTGCGGATCCATGCGGTGCCGGCCGTAGGGCTCGGGGCCGCGCCATTCCTCGGAGTCCTGTTCGGGCTGGGGTGGACGCCGTGCATCGGCCCGACGCTCGCGGCGGTGCTCAGCCTCTCGGGCATCAACGGCAGTCCAACGCGTGGAGCCTTCCTGGCGTTCGTGTACTGCCTTGGGCTGGGCATCCCCTTCATCGCCGCTGCAGTGTCGTTCCGGCGGATGATGACGGCCGTGGGCTGGGCACGTCGCCACCAGCTGGCCGTGATGCGGTTCGGCGGGGGGATGCTGGTCGTGGTCGGCATCCTCCTCGTGACCGGCGCCTGGGGTGCGATGGTGGTCCACGTCCAGAACTGGGTCGGTGGGTATGTCACAGCCGTCTGACCCACGTCGGGTCGCGCCGGCGCTCAACCCGCTGGAGTTCGCCCGATGGACCTGGCGCCAGCTGACCTCCATGCGGACCGCGCTCATCTTGCTCTTCCTGTTGGCTGTCGCGGCCATCCCCGGCTCGCTGATCCCGCAGACCCGCGTGGACCCCTCCGCGGTCGTGTCGTTCAAGGACCGTCATCCGTCGCTGGCGCCGGTGTTCGAGCGAATCGGCATGTTCAACGTCTACGGGTCTGTCTGGTTCAGCGCGATCTACCTGCTGCTCATGTTGTCGTTGGTGGGTTGCATCATCCCGCGACTGCGGGTGTACCTCAGGGCGTTCGGTGCCCGGCCGCCGAGGGCTCCTCGTCACCTGTCGCGGTTGGCGGCGTACGACACGTGGGAGACCGACGAGCCGCCCGCCACGGTGGCAGCGCGGGCTCGGGCGCTGCTGGCCGGGCAACGTCGACGGGTCGATGTCTACGACGAGGGGGTCGGCGGCGATCAGCACGCTGTGGTCGTCAGCGCCGAGAAAGGTTACCTCCGCGAGGCCGGCAACCTGCTGTTCCACAATGCGCTGCTCGTCGTGCTCGTCGGTGTCGCAGTCACCGGTCTTTACGGCTTCAAGGGCAGCGCAGCGGTCATCGCAGGCGACGGTTTCTCCAACACGTTGATCCAGTACGACGACTTCACGCCCGGCGCGCGTTTCAACAGCACCGACCTGGCGCCGTTCTCGTTCAAGGTCGATGCCTTTCACGTCACGTGGAAGAAGTCCGGGGCCGGGGCCGGGACGCCGTTGACGTACGACGCCGACCTGATGGTCACCGACGACCCCGGCGCCGCACCGCACGGCTACGACCTCAGGGTCAACCACCCCCTTGTCGTGGACGGCACCTCGGTGTTCCTCACCGGACACGGCTATGCGCCGAGGGTCACCGTTCGAGACGGCGAGGGCAACGTCGCGTTCTCCGGCCCGGTGATCTTCCTGCCGCAGGACAGCTCGCTGGTGTCCTACGGCGTGATCAAGGCTCCGGACGCGGCGCCCCAACAGCTCGGCTTCGAGGGCTACTTCTTCCCGACCGCGTCGCTGTGCGACGGCCAGCCGTGCTCGCTGTTCCCCGACGCCGACAACCCGGTCCTGTCGCTGATCGCGTACCACGGCAACCTCGGGATCGACAGCGGCGCCGCGCAGTCGGTCTACGTCCTCGACAAGGACCGGCTCAAGCCCTTCACCACCCCCGGTGGCAACGCCAGGCCGCTCCTGCTCCGTGAAGGTGAGAAGGCCAGCCTGGGCAAGGGAATGGGGTCGATCCGGTTCGACGGATACGACCGCTTCGTCAAGCTGCAGATCAACAAGCAGCCGGGCAAGATCGTGCCGCTCGTGGGTGTGCTCCTCGCGATCGTTGGCCTGCTGGGCTCGTTGTTCGTGCGACCGAGGCGGACCTGGGTCCGGGTCGGCTCGCGCGACGGGCGTACCGTGGTCGAAGTTGCTGCGCTCGATCGCGTGTCCGGTGGTGACCCCGCAGCACATGTGGAGGCCGTCGCGGCGACGCTGCGCCCCGAGTCCGGAGAGGATCGGCTGTGACCGAGACGTACGCGAACCTGAGCAACAACGCGATCATCTCCGCGACGGTGGTCTACACGCTCGCGATGCTGGCGCACATGGTCGAGTGGGCGATGGCCCGAGACCTCGTCAGCGCAGCCGCCCCGGGACGCTCTTCGCAGGCGCTGATCCCGGCGCTGTCGCGGCCGGACGACTTCGCGCCGCCGGTGGCCTCGGCGGCCGTCTCAGCCGCCGAGGTCAACTCCGACGCGGCGGTGGAGCGCAGCGACCGGTTCGGGCGGATCGGCCTCTCGCTGACGGTGCTCGCGCTGCTGCTGCACGCTGCGGGAGTCGTCCTGCGCGGGCTCGCTGCCCAGCGCGTCCCGTGGGGCAGCATGTACGAGTTCGCCATCACCGGATCACTGGCCGTGTCGGTCGCCTACGTTCTCCTGGTGGGTCGATACGCGATCCGTTGGCTCGGCCTGCTCGTCACCGGGTTTCTCGTCATCGTGCTCGGGCTCGCGGTTGTCGTGCTGTACCGACCGGTCGGACCGTTGGTGCCCGCACTGCACTCCTACTGGCTGCTCATCCATGTGTCGGCCGCAGCGATCGCCGGTGGCGCCTTCACGGTCGGGGCGTTGAGCTCTGTGCTGTTCCTGGTGCGTCACCGCGCGGAGGCCAAGGCGGCGGCGCACCCGGACCGCCCGCGGACCGGCTTCCTGTGGCGCACGCCACCCTCCGAAGCGATCGACCGGGTCGCCTACCGCGTCCACGCATTCGCGTTCCCGCTGTGGACGTTCGCCGTGCTGGCGGGCGCAATCTGGGCCGAACACGCATGGGGACGTTTCTGGGGATGGGACCCCAAGGAGGTGTGGGCCTTCATCACGTGGGTCGCCTACGCCGCCTACCTGCACGCTCGGTCGACTGCCGGCTGGCAGGGACGCGCAGCGGCGTACGTCGCCCTGCTCGGCTACGCGACCTTCATCTTCAACTTCGTGGGGATCAACCTGTTCGGGTCCGGGCTGCACGCATACTCCGGCATGTGAACCACGGGCTCACGGCGTCCGGTACGTCAGCTCGTCAGTTGAGCGTGGACGGATCCTCGGGAGGCTTGCGCTTGCGGAGGCTGCGCAGGAAGTCCGGGTCGTCATCGGGCGCCACGGTTCGCCTGGGGCGCGGGCGGGGTGCGACCTGGGCGGCGGGGGTGCCATTGGGGCGCCCGAACATCAGCCACCCGACGGCGCCGGCCAGCGGGATGAAAACGGCGAGCGCCCAGGCCCAGCGGGGCAGCTGGCGGACCTGGGTGGGGTCCGACATCGCGATCTCCACCCAGCTGTAGATCGCGAGCACGATCATCAGAACCGCGGGCAGGTATCTCATCGATGCATCTCCCTCTTCATGGCTCCAGCCTAGACGGGTCGTCCAAGCGGCGCGGCGACTTCCACCCGTAGGGTGACAAGATGAGCTCGACGCCCTCGGCGCAACCTCGTCCCGGGACGGTCAGCTCCACGTTGGTGTCTGTCGCGGACATCGAGCTCGCCGCCGCCGGCATCGCCTCCGCCGTTCGACGAACGCCGTTGCTGCCCGCCGGATGGGGCCGCGATCAACATCCCCTGCACCTCAAGGCGGAGTCACTGCAGGTCGGAGGAGCCTTCAAGGCCCGCGGCGCGACCCATGCGATCGCCTGCCTCACGGACGAGGAGCGAGTCCGCGGTGTCATCACCCACTCCTCCGGCAACCATGCGCAGGCCGTGGCACGGGCCGCCCGCGACGCCGGTGTCGCGGCCACCATCGTGATGCCGCTGCAGTCACCGGAGGTGAAGCGTGCGGCCACGCTGGCCCTCGGCGCCAGGGTCATCCTCGTCGACATCGCCGAGCGGGCGGCCGAGGTCGATCGCATCCGGGCCAGGACCGGTGCTGTGTTCGTGTCGGCGTACGACGACGTGCGGGTGATCGCCGGACAGGGCACCGTCGGGCTCGAGATCGTCGACGACCTGCCGGAAGTGGCCACCGTGCTGGTTCCGGTGAGCGGTGGCGGACTGATCAGCGGTGTTGCTGCCGCGGTCAAGGCCCGCTGCCCGGGTGCGCGTGTGGTCGGAGTCGAGCCTGAGCTGGCCGGTGACCTGGCGGAGGGTTTCGCGCGGGGGAGCCGCGTCACGTGGGATACGGGACGGACCGCACGCACGATCGCCGACGGGCTCCGGGTGACCGCGGTCGGCGAGCTCACTTGGCCACACATCGCTGCGCTGGTCGACGATGTCATCACGGTGACCGAGGCCCAGATCCGTGATGCCGTACGCCGGGTTGTGCTGGATTCCAAGCTTGTGGTCGAGCCGAGCGGGGCCGTCGCCGTCGCCGGTTATCTAGCGCACCCTGAGGTGTGTGCACCCGGTCCAGCCGTCGCCGTCGTCTCCGGCGGCAACATCGACCCGGTCCTGCTCGCTGAGCTGCTGGCGGAGCGCTCTGCACAGCCTGGTGTGTGGTCGGGTCACGAGGCTCGTTAGGCTGAGAGGCGTCCCTGTTCCGGCCGTGAAGGTGCTCGGTGTGAAGGTCTTTGCCGTCTACACGCTGGCCCGGATCGGCCTGTTCGCCGCCGCCTACGGCCTGATCTGGCTGGTGTTCGGACACTGGCTCGCATGGAACGCGTTGAGCGCGCTGTACACCGCGATCATCGCGATGGTGATCTCATCGCTCGTCGCGTTCGCCACGTTGAAGTCCTTGCGTGCCGACCTCGCCGCGTCCGTCGAGCAGCGCGCCGCCCGCGCCAAGGCGACCTTTGACTCCAAGCGGACCGAAGAAGACGACTGACCCCTTCACGGGACGAGCGTCCTGCCATGGGGGGTCTTCGGCCCTGGTGCGGCTCCACGACTCCGAACAGACTCCGAAGTGACCGCTGTCGAACGAGTCGTCGGGAGGACACGCATGGAGATCCAGGTGCATACCGACCACAGCGCGGGTGGCACGCGCGGCCTGGTCAGGGACGTCCAGCAGGAGGTGAGCGAAGTCCTTCGCCCCTTCACCGACCACCTCACGAGCGTCCTCGTGCACGTCGGAAACGAGAGCGCAAAGGGACGGGGTGTTCCCGACATCCGGTGCATGATCGAGGTCAAACCTGCCCGGCACCAGCCCGTGGCGGTCACCCACCATGCCACCACGACTCAGCAGGCGATCTCCGGCGCGGCTCAAGAGATGCATGACGTTCTCGCGAGCCTGTTCGGGCGTTTGAACGATCGGCACCCTGGCGCGCCGACGATCCGCGGGCGCCGCAGCGCTCCCGGTGCGAACCGCGGTTAGCTGCGAACAAGCAGCTGCAACCGACGTGAGGCGGCCGATGTCGGGTGCTAGGCGAGCAGATAGCCCACCAGCAGCCCGGCCGCGTAGACGAGCTCGGTCAGTCCGGTGTCACGCAGCACCGGGATCAGCTGCGGTCCGACCGCCCCGCGGAGTACGACGCGACAAGCGCGCAACGCAAGGGGCAGCGACACCAGGCCGAGCAACAACCAGGGTGTCTCGCCGACGGCCACGACCACAGCAAGGGCAGCAGCCGTCGCCAGCAGCGCTACGTACAACGTCCTGGTGCCACGGTCACCGAGGACCACCGCCAGCGTGCGCTTGCCCGCGACCCGGTCGGTCGGGATGTCACGCAGGTTGTTGGCGACCAGGATGGCGCAGGCGAGCGCGCCGACCCCACCGCCCACCAGCACCAGGCCGACGGTGATCTCGCCCGTCTGCACGTAGGCAGTCCCGACGACGGCGACGAGTCCGAAGAAGACGAAGACGAACAGCTCTCCGAGACCGTGGTAGCCGTACGGGTGGGAACCTCCGGTGTAGAACCAGGCCGCAACGATGGCGGCCGCGCCGACCAGCAGCAGCCACCAGCTGCTCGTCGCGGCGAGCACCAGGCCAGCCAGCCCAGCGATGCCGAACGCCACGAACGCCGCAGCCTTCACTCGCCCCGGAGCAGCCAGCCCCGAACCGACGAGCCGCAGCGGCCCGACCCGGTCGGTATCCGTGCCGCGGATGCCGTCGGAGTAGTCGTTGGCGTAGTTGACGCCGACCTGCAGCGCCAGTGAGACCACCAACGCCAGCAGGGCTTTCCACCAGACGAAACCGGCGGCATACAGAGCCGCACCCGTGCCGACGAGGACCGGGGCGACCGCCGCCGGGAGGGTGCGCGGTCGCGCACCTTCGACCCAGTCGGCGCGGGTGGCGCGGGGGGCGGGTTCGCTCATGGCGGGAGCAAGTCTGCCAGCCGCGCGGATCCCGTTCGGGCGCGGCCGTAGTCTGTGCGGCGTGACCGCCGACGCCACGTTGCGCCCTCTTGCCGGCTCGGCACGCGCGATTGAGGCCGCAGTCACGCGGTGGCTGACGACGGACGACCCACCTCCGCTGACGGTTCGCACCTCGGGGTCGACCGCGCAACCGAAGGACGTGCTGCTCTCGGTCGACGCCGTACGCGCGTCTGCGGCCGGCACACTCAGGCGGATCGGCGGTCCCGGGCAGTGGGTGCTGGCGCTGCCTGCTCACTACGTGGCAGGGCTCCAGGTCCTGACGCGGTCGGCGCTGGCAGGCACGGCCGCGGTCCATCTCGACGAGCACGCGGACCTGACGATGGCGACCGCGGCCCTGACCGGGCACCGCCGTTACCTCGCGGCCGTCCCCACCCAGCTGCACCGGTGGTTGAGGTCCGACCCGGCGGCGCTCGCCTCGTACGACGCGGTGCTCCTCGGCGGCGCAGCGACCCCCGTCAGCCTTCTCGAGGCTGCGCGCGAGCGTGGTGTCAGCGTCGTGAGGACCTATGGCATGAGCGAGACCTGTGGTGGCTGCGTCTACGACGGTGTCCCGCTCGACGGGGTCGCGATGGCGCTTGGCCGCGACGGGGAGATCCGGCTCAGCGGTCCCGTCCTGTTCGACGGGTATGACGGTCGGCCCGGTCTGACCGAGGCCGTACTGCGCGACGGGTGGTTCCACACGGCGGACCGCGGCCGTCTCGACCACGACGGTCACCTCGTCGTGCTCGGCCGCACCGACGACGTGGTTGTCACGGGTGGCGTGAACGTCCCTGTCGCCGAGGTCGAGGCCCGGCTCAACGCGATGCCTGGCGTGGAGCTTGCTGCGGTTGCTACGCGCCCTGAC
>JANLYC010000318.1:0-5487 GCA_031365435.1 Nocardioidaceae bacterium | reverse complement strand
GCGCTGGCCGGCCGCATCGATCGGGTCGAGGCCGACGCCGATGGGCGCATCGTGGTGGTCGACTTCAAGACGAGCAAGAATCCCCCCACCGACAGGTCGGTCAAGGACAACCCCCAGCTGGGTTTCTACCAACTCGCGGTCGACCAGGGCGGGTTCGATGGGCTGTGCGGTGAGGGCGTGCGCTCCGGAGGCGCCGAGCTGGTCCAACTGCGCGTCGACCAGGGCGGGATGCCCAAGGTGCAGCAGCAGCCACCGCAGGCGCCTGACTCTGACGGACGCAAGACCATCGAGATCCAGCTCGCGACCGGCGCCGCCGTCGTCCGAGGTGAAGACTTCGCCGCGACGGTCAACCCCTACTGC
Source organism: Nocardioidaceae bacterium (assembly GCA_031365435.1). Lineage (GTDB taxonomy): Bacteria > Actinomycetota > Actinomycetes > Propionibacteriales > Nocardioidaceae > JANLYC01. The sequence goes on along the minus strand of JANLYC010000318.1, from coordinate 5,127 downwards.
AACCGTTGCGAGTTCGCCGGCCTCTGCCCTGCCCAGCAACACACGGGAACGATGCTGTCATGACTGCACGCCCTGGGGACCGACCCGTTGCCGAGCTGCGTACGCCGGAAGACCTGGCGGCGTTGTTAGGCGTCCCCTTCAGCACCCAGCAGCTCGAGGCCATCACCGCACCGCTCGAGCCGGGGGTCATCGTCGCCGGTGCAGGTTCTGGAAAGACGACCGTGATGGCGGCTCGCGTGGTCTGGCTGGTCGGCACCGGCGCGGTGGCCGCTGACGAGATCCTCGGTCTGACCTTCACCAACAAGGCTGCGGCCGAGCTCGGTCAGCGGGTGCGCAAGGCGTTGGGAGAGACCGGCCTGCTGAAGCGGGTGGTGGCAGGCCCTGACGACCTCGCCGAACCCGAGATCGCCGAACCGACCGTGCTGACCTACCACGCCTATGCAGCCCGGTTGTTGACCGAGCACGGGCTGCGCATCGGTCACGAGCCCGACACGACCGTGATCGCAGACGCCTCCCGATTCCAGCTCGCGGCCCGGGTCCTGCGCGAACATGCCCAGCCGATCGTCCACCTCAACACCTGGCTCCCGACCAATGTCACTGCGCTGTTGCAGCTCGACGCCCAGCTCGCGGAGCATCTCGTGACCACCGACGACGTACGCCGCTTCCAGGCGGACGAGATCGACCAGTGGCGAGACGTGGCAAAGCCGGTCGAAGGGACCCGCAAGCTGGTGATCGCGATGCAGAAGCGAGCCGAGCTGCTGGCCCTCGTCGACGACTACCAGGCGCTGAAGCGCAGGCTCGGCGTCATGGACTTCTCCGACCAGATGGCGTTGGGAGCACAGCTCGCCGAACAGCGCCGTGAGGTCGGCCAGGCGGAGCGTGAGAAGTACAGGGTCGTGCTCCTCGACGAGTACCAGGACACCTCGGTGGCGCAGGCGCGTCTGCTCACGGCCCTGTTCTCCGGTCCGGTCGACAACGGCCGCGGCCATCCGGTGACAGCCGTCGGTGACCCGTGCCAGGCCATCTACGGTTGGCGCGGCGCCTCGGTCAGCAACATCGAGCAGTTCGGGCAGGACTTCCCGGTCGCGTCGGCGTCGGCCGGTGCGATCGGAGGCGGTGTCGTCCGGTTCCCGCTCAGCGTCAACCGCCGCTCCGACGCCGGCATCCTCACCGTGGCCAACCACCTCGCCGGTCCGTTGTATGCCGACCACGCGGCGAGCCTCCCGCTCGAACCTGCCGGCGCGGCCGCCGCCGGCGTCGTACGCGCGGCGTCGTTGGCGACCTACGCCGACGAGCTCGACTTCCTGGCCGCCGAGGTCCCGAAGGCGCACGCCGCCATGCCCGTTCCGATGTGGAGCAACATCGGCGTGTTGGTTCGCGACAACAAGACCGCCAACGACGTGCACGATGCGCTCACCGCAGCCGGTGTGCCGGTGGAGGTCGTCGGCCTCAGCGGTCTGCTGCGCATGCCCGAGGTCGCCGCGGTCGTCGCGACCCTGCAGGTGATCCACGACGTCACCGCCAACGCCGCGTTGCTCACCCTGCTCACCGCACCACGCTGGGCGATCGGTCCACGTGACCTCGCGCTGCTCGGCAGACAGGCCCGCCGGCTCGCAAAGGGTCCCGAAATCGATGTCGATGACATCGCCGGCAAGCTCGAGGAGGCCGTCGCCGGCGTCGATCCGGCCGACATCGTCTCGTTGGTCGAGGCGCTCGAAGATCCCGGCAGCGCTCCCTATTCGGCGCAGGCGCGCGAGCGTTTTCGTCTGCTCGCGCGCGAGCTGCGCCTGCTTCGACGACACGTGGGCGAACCCTTGCTCGACCTGGTGCGGCGCGTCATCGACGTGACCGGCCTCGACGTCGAGCTGGCGTCCTCGACCTCACCGGTTGCGGCTGCGCGGCGCGACAACGTGTCGACGTTCCTCGACGCGGTGTCGTCGTTTGCGGGGATCGACGGTGATGCGTCACTGCCGGGACTGTTGGCCTACCTCGCGGCCGAGGAGGAGTACGGCCAGGGTCTCTCGCTGGCGGTGCCCAGTGAGGCGAACTCGGTCAAGCTCCTCACGGTGCACCGGGCCAAGGGCCTCGAGTGGGACGTCGTGTTCGTGCCAGGAGTCTGCAACAAGGTCTTCCCGTCCGGTCAGGGCCGGTCGCGTTGGCCATCGGCAGCGGCCGAGCTGCCCTGGCCGTTGCGGGGCGATTACGCCGACCTGCCGAAGATCGACGAGGTCAGCGGCAAGGGCATCACCGCTTTCGTCGAGGACTGCAAGGCGCACGAGCTCCAGGAAGAGCGGCGGTTGGCGTATGTCGCCGTGACCCGGCCGCGACGAGAGCTGGTCGTGTCCTGTCACTGGTGGGGACCTGAGCAGAAGGTGCGTCGTGGCCCATCGCTCTTCTTCGACGAGATCGTGACGGCGATGCGCACCTGGGGCGGTGTGCCCGAGCTCATCGCCCCGGTGCCCGACGACGACGCGGTCAACCCGTCCAACCGAGCCGACGAACGGTTCAGCTGGCCGGTAGAGGCGGGCGACGACGAAGTCGGCCGTCGCAAAGCGGCGGCGGCCCTGGTCGCCGCAGCAAGTGAGCAGGGCGCCGAGGCAGCGATGGCCGAGGCCGACGACCAGCTGATGCTCGACGAGATCGGCCGCGTCCAGCAATGGGACGTCGAGCTCGAACGGCTGGTCGCCGAGGCTCGCGCAGGCCGTGCCGACGAGATCGTGGTGCCGCTGCCGTCTGCGCTGTCGGCGACCACGATGCTCCGGCTACAGGACGACCCGCAGGCCTTGGCGCGCGACCTCGCGCGCCCGATGCCCCGCAAGCCGTCGGCGTCGGCGCGTTTCGGCACCCGGTTCCACGCCTGGGTCGAACAACACGTCGGCCGACAGGAAGAGCTGCTCGAGCCCGATGACCTGCCGGGCCGCGGCGACGTCGACATCGAGGGTGACGACGAGCTGCGCGAGCTGGTCGCCGCGTTCGCCGCCGGCCCGTTCGGGACCCGGACGCCATACCGGATCGAGGCGCCTTTCGCACTCGTGCTCAGCAGCCAGGTCGTTCGCGGCCGCATCGACGCGATCTACGAGACGCCGACCGGTTTCCTCGTGGTCGACTGGAAGACCAACCGCAAGCAGGACGCTGACCCGTTGCAGCTCGCGATCTACCGGCTCGCGTGGTCTGAGCTGATGCAGATCCCCATCGGTCAGGTCCAGACGGCCTTCTACTACGTGCGAACGGGCGACGTGGTCGAGCACGACGACCTGCCCGACCGGGCCGCCCTCGAACGTCTGGTCGCGAACCCCGGCTCGCCCGCCTGACCGCAGCCCGCGTCTCGATCTCCCTCCGCGAATTGCGGGAAAGTGCAGGCGCCATACGGCGTGTCGAGCTGCACTTTCCCGCAACTCGCGGCCGGAGGGAGTCAGGAGAGTGGTGTTGCCAGCATGGCGTCGAGGGCCACGCCGACCATGTCGCCGAAGGTCTGTTCACGCTCGTGCGAGGTCGTCTGTTCACCGGTGACGACGTGGTCCGACACTGTGCACAGGCACACGGCCCTTCGCCGATGCTTGGCCGCCAAGGTGTAGAGGGCGTTGCACTCCATCTCGATCGCCAGGACGCCGTACTCGACCAGCCGGCTGAGCAGCTCCGGCCGGTCTGAATAGAAGGAGTCACCGGAGAAGACCTGGCCGACCGTGACCGCCTGCCGCTGTCGGCGGCTGCCTGGTAGGCGGCGCGGAGCAGGTCGAAGTCGGCGGTCGCGGCGTAGTCCAGCCCCTCGAACCTGATGGTGTTCATCGACGAGTCGGTCGAGGCACTCATGGCGAGGACCACGTCGCGGATGGCAAGGTCTGCCGTGAGCGCCCCGCAGGACCCGACACGAACCAGCTCTTGGACGTCGTACTCCGCCATGAGCTCGTGGACGTAGATCGCCAGCGAGGGTTGTCCCATTCCGGTGCCCTGGACGGAGACACGCTCGCCGCGGTAGGTCCCGGTGAAGCCGAGCATGTTGCGCACGGTCGAGTAGCACTCGGCATCGGTGAGGAAGGTCTGCGCGATCCACTGCGCGCGGAGCGGGTCACCGGGCAGCAGGACTCGGGGGGCGATCTGGCCGGGCTCGGCTGCGATGTGCGTGCTCATGACCGGCGATCCTGCCATGCCGGCTGCGGCGTAGTGTCGCCCGCGTGACTGCCGCAGAACTTCCTGATTTCCCTTTCCGGCGTTCGCTCCATGACCGGCTGGCCGAGCGTCGTACGGATGAGGCCTTCCTGGACAAGGCCTGGTCGGATGCGCGTAATCGCGTCGTGGTCGTGCAGGGGAACGATCTGGCGGCCGCACCGGACGGCACGTCGTTGACCTGGATCAGTCCGGCGGAGGCGCCGTCGGGCGAGCGGTTGCTGTTGGGAGAGGTGGCTGGAGTCGTGCACTTCGCCGTCCTGGCCGCCCCGGCTAAGGGCAGCGCGGTGGAGGTGTTCGACGACATCTCGGTCTCGCTGACCGCGGGTGCGCGGCAGGCCATGCTCGACTTCGCACCGCTCCGTCGGCTGGCCATGCGGCTGTCCGCCGTGGACGCGTCGTTCGCGGTGCACGCGGCGGCGTTGGCCGGCTGGCATCGCAAGCATCCGCGCTGCTCGGTGTGCGGGGCGCAGACACGGTCCGCCCAGGGCGGTGCCGTCCGGTCCTGCCCGCAATGCGCGACTGACCACTTCCCGAGGACCGACCCGGCCGTGATCATGACAGTGGTTGACGACGAGGGCCGCTGCCTGTTGGGTCACAACTCGGCTCGCCCGGCCGGCTGGTACTCAACGCTGGCGGGGTTCGTCGAGCCGGGGGAGTCGCCGGAGGCCGCGGTGGCGAGGGAGGTCGCGGAGGAAGTGGGTGTACTGGTCGACGCGGTTACCTATCTGGGCAGTCAGCCGTGGCCGTTCCCGTCCAGTCTCATGCTGGGCTTTGAGGCCCACGCCTCCTCGGTGGAGATCACCGTGGACGGTCAGGAGATCACCGAGGCTCGATGGTTCACCCGCGAGGAGCTGAGGTTCGCAGTGGCGGCCGGTGAGGTCGGCATACCGACGACGATCTCGATCGCCGGAGCGCTGCTCACCCGCTGGTACGGCGCCGAGCTCCCGCCCAACCTTCTCG
>JANLYC010000500.1:0-1709 GCA_031365435.1 Nocardioidaceae bacterium | reverse complement strand
GGTTGACCCACGTCTGACACGTGGGACAACCGCGCAACCGGCTGATCAGGGCAGCGTGTAGTGGACCGTGACGAAGGTCCTGTTGTCGTTGTGCGGCGCGTTCTGTGCTGTCAGCGTGCCTTTGGCGCCGGCGAACCGGCCTGCGCCTCCGGTGACCCGACCGACGTACGTCGTCTGACTGGTGCTGTGGACGCGGGCGAAGAGAAGGCCGCCCTTCCTCGTGACCGCGATGTAGATCTGCACCGCCTGGGTCGATGGGTTGTAGGTCCCACTGATGACGTCGTACCCGACGAACTTCCCGTGGTTCCGCTCGATCTCGGTGCCGGCGAAGCCGGTGCGACCGACATTGTGCCCCTTGTCGGAAGTGGCCACGAACTTGAGGGTGTGCGTCACCGGAGCGGCATCGGCGGCCCCGATGAGTCCGGCGCCCGACAGGGCGGTGGTGGCGAGGAGGGCCGCGCCGGCGGCCATGGCCAGGTTTCGCTTGCGAGGAAGCATCCGAAGTCCTTTCGACGGGCGCGAGATAGCGCCGTCGGTTATGGTCGTCCTCGTTTGTCCGTTGTGAAACCGTCCGGATTAGCCATCTTTGAGGCCGCCGTCCGGCCCTTCCGGGCCACTCGGGCCTAGTCATTGCGGCGCCAGAAGTGCGACGGAACAGCGTCAGGTCGGCGTCATCGCCCAGCGGATCGTGCTCGTCAGCGCGAGCCCTGCGGCCCGGACACCGACGCCTTCGACGACGGGCAGGTAGGGCAGCCGCAGTGGCCACCGCGACCACACGGGCATCAAGGCGACCGAGGCGGCAGCCAGCACGCCGTACCCCGGCCGCAGGGGCAGCGGTACCGGGGGGTTGAAGAGCATGAAGCGGGCAGCGGACCGCGCCTCCTTCGTCCCCTCCAGCTCCGGGCGGTATGCCGCCAGCTGCTCCCGCATCTCGGCCTCGGTCCGGGGGGCATCGACGACACCGAGTGCCTCGGCGACCCGTGCGGTGTCCGCGACGTAGCCGTCACGACCAGCCTGGTCCAGCGGGGTGCGTCCATAGGTGTTGTGGGCCAGCAGGAAGCTGTCCACCTCAGCCAGGTGCACCCACTTCAGCAGGTGTGGGTCGGAGGCGGCGTACGAACGGCCCTCCGCCGTGCGTCCGCGCACGCGCTCGTGGATGTCGCGGATCCGGGCGACCATCGCCTCGGCGTCCTCGGCCGTTCCGAAGCTGGTCACCGCGAGGACGTGGCTGGTGCGTTGGAGCCGCCCCCACGGGTCACCTCGGTAACCGGAGTGGCCGGCCACCCCGGCCATGGCCAGGGGATGGAGCGACTGGAGCAGGAGGGCGCGCAGGCCGCCGACGAACATCGACGCGTCCCCGTGCACCTCACGGATCGGTCGGTCGTCGTCGAACCAGCGCGGGCCCGGTGCCGTCGCGATCCGCTCACGCCGGGCCGGTCCCTCCGGCCCGGCCACCCGTTCGAAGATCTGCCGACCGAGCCGGTCCCGGATGCCCGTGAGGGGCCTGACGGCAGACAACTGCGTGGCGGGCCCGCTCGCGGTCGGATCTGTCGGCGTTGGCTGCGGCGTCGACGGCGCTGGCGGCTGGCTCACCCGTCCAGTAAACCCGGTCGTCCCAAACGCGCCGCCGGTTCGCGTGGCACCGCGAATTGGGGGGAGGGGCCGGCGGGGGTTGGGGGGGCGGCCGGCCCCAGGCCGCACTTGTCAGG
>JANLYC010000449.1:0-1957 GCA_031365435.1 Nocardioidaceae bacterium | reverse complement strand
GTGGCAGTGCCCATGACGCGCTCATGTGGATCGTGCTCGCCGTGGCGGCGGTGGTGATCGTCTGGTTCACGGTCCGGCCATTCCTGGTGTGGCTCACCGCGTCGTACACCGTGACCAACCGTCGTCTGATCAACCGGTCCGGGGTGTTCACTCGCAAGGGGCGCGACATCCCGCTGCACCGGATCAACGACGTATCGTACGAACGCGGCGTGCTCGACCGCATGCTGGGCTGCGGCACCTTGGTGATCTCCGATGCCAGTGAAGAGGGGAAGTCGGTGCTGCCGGACGTGCCGGACGTGGAGTCACTGCAGCTGGTCATCACCGATCTGCTGTTCGGCAGGGACGACGGCCACGACGACGACGGCACACCTCCGCATCCGCGGGAGCCGCGCCGCGGGTGAACCTCGATGACAGCACGCGCGACGTGCGCGACGACGCGGAGGACCCGTTGTCAGTGATTCGGCCGGCTGAGTCGTCTGCCGGCACGACTCGCGAGGATCTCGAGATCGCCATCCTCGGTGAGGCGCCCAACCTCACCTCGGCAGACATCATCGGCGAAGGCGAGGACGCCGCCCGCGACGGTCGCCGACTGTGGCGGGCGCTCGGTTTCCCCGATGCCGGTGACACGGCCGCGTTCACCAGCGCCGACCGGGAGGCGATGGCCAAGCTGATGGCGCTGGTCGACTCGGGCTTGATGGAGTTCGAGACGGCGATCCGGCTCACCCGAGCGCTCGGCTCGACGATGGCCCGGCTCGCCGACTGGCAGGTAGCCACCTTGAGCGAGCTCGTGGAGCGGCTGGAGGAGTCGGGACGCGGGACGGGTTCGAGGCTGACCACGGGGCTGGGGATCATCAAGGCCGTCGAGCCGACGTTCGAAGACCTCCTCAGCTACTCGTGGCGGCGTCACCTGGCTGCAGCCGTGAGTCGGATCGAGGCCCTCGGGGCGAGGGACTCCGACCTGCACACGCTGAGCGTCACGGTCGGCTTTGCGGACCTGGTCGGTTTCACGGAGCTGGCGAACGGGATGGACGAAGACCTGCTGGCCGACGTCGTCGAGGAGTTCGAGTCCAGCTGCTCCGACCTGGTCGCAGCCCGCGGCGGTCGAGTGATCAAGACGCTCGGCGACTCGGTGCTGTTCATCGCCGACGAGCCGCTGATCGGTGTGGACATCGCGTCCGACATCGTCGAGCGCGTCGGCGGTGACGAGACTCTCCCCGACGTCCACGTCGGCCTCGCCACAGGACCGGTGATCATGCGGCTCGGTGACGTCTTCGGCGTGCCCGTCAACATGGCGAGCCGGCTCACCGGTGTGGCCCGACGCAACCGGGTGATCTGCGACGAGTCGACAGCGCGGGCCGTGAGTGAAATGGCGGGCTACGCGACGCGCCCGCTGACCGAACGACCGTTGCGTGGCTTCGGCGCCGTCCAACCCATCTCGGTTCGTCGTATCCTCCGCTGAGGTCGAGAGTGGTGCTTCCCTGAGGTGCCCGGTGCGGCTGGCGGGAAGCTCGAGTTCTGCACCTGAGCCGGTCACCGTCGCCGGGACGACCCGCTTCCTGCAGGACTCCCGCACCTGCCCTCAGCTGTGCTCGACACCATCCCCACGAAGCACGTCAGCCGGCGAGGCCTGCGCCGCAAAAAACGAGAGTTGCGCACCGAACCGGTCGGTTCCAGAAACCGTTGTGGACAACGCGAAACTCGCTGGCCAATGTCGGACAGGTCAGATAGAATCGAACACATGTTCGACACCGACCTCAGCGCACTCGACGAGACAGCCACCCTGTCGTACGTCGAGACCGCCCGCGCCGCCGCGGACCGGGCCGAGGTCGACATCCTGCACGCCGCCGCGCACTGGGCCGACCTGCACAGCGAGCTCGCCCGCCACACCAGCCCACTGCTGCCCGGATCAGAACAACTCATCCAGTTCGGCGGCGACGGGACCCCGACGGTGGCCGAG
>JANLYC010000302.1:0-16194 GCA_031365435.1 Nocardioidaceae bacterium | reverse complement strand
CCTCGGTGCCAGCGAGGGCTGGTCCTGGACCCTGTCGATCGTGTGCCTGACGGTCGTGATCCGCACGGCGCTGATCCCGTTGTTCGTCAAGCAGATCAAGAACAGCCGCAACCTGCAGCTGCTGCAGCCGAAGGTCAAGGAGCTGCAGAAGAAGTACGGGCACGACCGAGAGCGTCTCACCCAGGAGACGATGAAGCTTTACAAGGACACCGGGACCAACCCACTGGCCTCGTGCTTGCCGCTGCTCCTTCAGATGCCGATCTTCCTGTCCCTGTTCCGCACCCTGAACAAGGCGTCAGACGGCGAGGGCATCGGCTGGATGACGAATACGCTGGCGCGCACGCTGGCGAACGGGGAGATCTTCGGCGTCCAGATCTCTGACTCCTTCACGAGCTCCGGCGGTTCGGTATCCACCAAGGTCCTGACGATGACGCTGGTCGTGCTGATGACGATCACGACGTTCACGACGCAGCGACAGCTGATGCGCAAGAACATGCCCGAGTCCGCGTTGACGGGCCAGTATGCGCAGCAACAGAAGATCCTGTTGTATGTCCTTCCGGTGGTCTTCGCCGTCGGCGGAATCGCGTTCCCGATCGGGGTGCTGCTCTACTGGTCGACCTCGAACCTGTGGACGATGGGTCAGCAGTTCTACGTCATCCGCAACAACCCGACTCCGGGTACGCCGGCGTTCGAGGCGAAGAAGGCGCGCGACGCCCACAAGCACCACAGCGCTACGACAGAAGCCGTGACCGGGACTGCAGTCGCGACTGATCCGGCGCCGCCGCCGCCCTCGCGCGTCCAACCACAGAAGCAGCCACGGAGCAAGCGCAAGCGCAAGCGCAGGTAGCTCGCTTGTTCCCCGCCCGCCCTCGACGAAAGAGACACCATGAGCGAAGCTTCCGACACCACGACCGCGGCTGAGATTCCCGATCCGCAGGGCGATCAGGACGCCGTGGACGCCGCGGACTCCGTGGACGCCGCGGGCACGGGCACGGACGCGGGCGCCGACAGCAGTCCCGCCAGGGCCGCGGATGACGGTGACACGGATGACGGTGACGCAGACGACGGCAGCGACAAGCGCGTCAAGCAGCTCGAGGCGGAAGGCGACATCGCGGCCGACTATCTCGAGGAGCTGCTCGACATCGCCGACCTCGACGGCGACCTGGACATGGATGTCGAGGGTGACCGCGCCGCCGTTTCCATCGTCGGTGCGGACCTGAGCGCGCTGGTGGGGCCGGACGGACACGTCCTGGAGTCATTGCAGGAGCTCACCAGGCTGGCCGTCTACCGCGAAACCGGAGAACGGTCCCGGTTGATGCTCGACATCGGTGGCTATCGCGCCGATCTGCGCAAGAACCTGGAGCTGTTGGCGGAGGAAGCTGTCGACGACGTCAAGCAGTCCGGCGAGGCAGTCAAGCTTGCGCCGATGACGCCGTTCGAGCGCAAGGTCGTCCATGACGCCGTCGCCGCCGCTGGTCTTCGCAGTGAGTCCGAAGGGGTCGAGCCGACGCGTTGCGTCGTCGTCATGCCGGCTTCCTGAGCGACGGTCGACGTGGACGACGTTTCACGTGAAACACCCCCCGGATCCAGCTCTTCGGGAGGGCCGGCCCCGCCAGATCCCGCCTGGGTCACCGAGGCCTTCCACGGTGATAGGGCGATTTATCGCTATGTCGACTTGTTGGCATCTGAGGGCACGGTTCGCGGCCTGATCGGCCCACGTGAGGTGCCTCGACTGTGGGACCGCCATGTCCGCAACTGTGCCGCGGCGTCCCCGGCCTTCCCCGAGAGCGCGCGGGTGGCGGATGTCGGTTCCGGCGCGGGACTCCCCGGCCTGGTGCTGGCGTTGGCGCGACCAGATCTGCACATCACGTTGATCGAACCGCTGCTGCGTCGTACGACGTTCTTGGGCGAGGTCGTCGCCGAGCTCGGGCTCACGAGGGTCGAGGTGGTCAGGGCGCGAGCCGAGGACGTCGAGGAGACGTTTGACGTGGTGACGTCGCGGGCGGTGGCGCCTTTGGAGAAACTGCTGGTGTGGTGCCTGCCGCTGTGCCGTCCTCGGGGACTCATCCTCGCCCTCAAAGGCGCGACAGCGCAGGCCGAGCTCGATGATGCCGCGCAGTTCTTGCGAACCCGGTCCATCGTCGACGCGCGAGTTGTCGAATATCCGGCCGGGGCTGACGGGTTCACGCGGGTGGTTCGGCTAGAGTCGCCACTGATCGGGAGGACCAAGAAATCGTGAATGTGACGCCACACCTGGGGTGGCCGGCACCGCCGTCGAGGACTGCTCCAGGCCTCGGGTGGCCTGACGAAGTCGCGCCGGCGGGCGGGCGTCGTTCGGCGCCGCCCAGCGCACCCCCTCCGGTGGACCTTTCCATCTCGTTCGATGGCCCGGAACCTCGGCAGCCCGCCGAGGAGACGAGTCCGATCGCCGGCTCTGGACCCGACGCAGCGATCGAGCACGACGAGCCGCAGTCGTTCGGTGCCGGGTCACGGATCGAGGCCGGCACGCCAGCTTCCGATGCCCGGCACCTCGCCCCGTCGGCGATCGGGTCTTCGACCGAGGTTTCACGTGAAACGGCGACCCTGGCGGCGCCGGTCCCCACGACCGAGGTTTCACGTGAAACCGTGGCCGTCATGCCCAGCGCCGCAGTCCCCACCACAGTCCCGACCGGCCCCAACGCAGTCCCGACCGCGGCTGACCTCGTCGTCGACGACCACCCGGCAGGCGACACCTCGACCCCGCTGGCGTGGGCCACCGAACACAGCATCGCGGTGGCCACCGGCCGGCCGCTGCGTCGACGGCTCCCACGACCCGATACGACGCGGGTCATGGTGGTCGCCAACCAGAAGGGTGGCGTAGGCAAGACCACGACCACGGTCAATGTGGCGGCAGCTTTGGCCCAACACGGCCTCAAGGTTCTCGTCATCGACCTCGACCCGCAGGGAAACGCCTCGACGGCCCTGTCGATCGAGCACGGGGGTGGTACGCCGGGCACCTACCAGGTGCTGATCGAGGGCACCCCGATCGACGATGTCATCGTCGAGTGCCCCGACATCGCCGGCTTGTTCGTGGTGCCGGCCACGATCGACCTCGCTGGCGCCGAGATCGAACTGGTCTCCCTCGTCGCTCGCGAGACCCGGCTCCGCAAGGCTCTCGACACCCACCTGAGTGAGAGTGCCGAGGTCATGGCCCCCTACGACTTCGTGCTCATCGACTGCCCACCCTCGCTCGGGCTCTTGACGGTGAACGCCCTCACGGCCGGTCACGAGATGCTGATCCCGATCCAGTGTGAGTACTACGCGCTGGAGGGCCTCAGCCAGCTGCTGCACACGATCGAGCAGATCCGCGACCACCTCAACCCGCAGCTGCGGGTAGGCGCCATCATGCTCACCATGTACGACGCCCGCACCCGCCTGGCAGCGGGCGTGGCCGACGAGGTCCGCCAGCACTTCCCTGAGGTCGTTCTCAAGACAGCCATTCCACGGTCCGTCCGGATCTCGGAGGCGCCGAGCTATGGGCAGACCGTGTTGACGTACGACCCCGGATCCGCGGGGGCGTTGTCATACCTCGAGGCTGCCGGCGAGCTGGCGCACCAGATCGACGGCCCCGTCGCATCCGATCAGAGAGAAGGCCTCGCATGAGTACGCCGCGGCGCGGCCTGGGGCGCGGACTGGGGTCCTTGATCCCGACCGCCGCCAGCCGAGCGCACGAGAGTGAGACGGGGCACGCTGTCAAGAACGGCGCGGCCAGCGACGTCGACACCCTGGAAGCACCGGGGGCGGCGGTCGAGGAGATGCCGGCCGGGGCTTACTTCGCCGAGCTGGCACCGACCAGCATCAGCCCCAACCCCCGGCAGCCACGTGCGGTCTTCGACGAGGAGGCGATGGCCGAGCTGGTCCACTCGATCAAAGAGGTCGGCCTGCTCCAGCCGATCGTCGTCCGACCACTCGGTGATGACCGCTACGAGCTGATCATGGGTGAACGCCGTTGGCGGGCCGTCCAGGAGGCTGGCCTCGACGCGATCCCGGCGATCGTGCGCGAGACAAGGGACGATGCACTGCTGCGCGACGCACTGCTCGAGAACCTGCACCGGGCCCAGCTCAATCCGCTCGAGGAGGCCGCCGCGTACCAGCAGATGCTCGACGACTTCGGCTGCACGCACGATGAGCTCGCGTCGCGCATCGGCAGATCGCGCCCGCAGATCTCCAACACGCTGCGGCTGTTGAAGCTGTCGGCGCCGGTCCAGCGCCGGGTGGCCGCGGGCATCCTCTCGGCCGGGCACGCCCGGGCCCTGCTCGGCGTGCAGGACAGCCAGCAGCAGGACACGCTGGCTTCCCGCGTGGTCGCCGAAGGCATCTCCGTACGGGGTCTCGAGGAGCTCGTCGCGATGGGCGACGCGCCCTCGACCGCTCCGCGGCCTCGCCAGCGGATGACGGCGCCGGGTCTTGTCGAGATCGCCGATCGCCTGGGCCAGCGGTTCGAGACGCGGTGCAAGGTGACACTGGGGCGGAGCAAGGGGCGGATCACGGTCGAGTTCGCCTCGTTGGAGGACCTGCAGCGCATCCTCGAGATGATGGATCCACAAGCCGACTCGACGACATAGCGCTTTGTCGACATAGCAGCTTGGCCCGGCGTCTTCGACCATCTATTGCAGTATTCCTTTCGAAAGGTTACTTTCGACAGGTGACGATCACGAGACGCCGGGTCACGTCAGCCGCGGACATGAAGGCACTCGCCCACCCGGTCCGGATGGACGTCCTCGAGCTGCTGGTCACGCATGGACCCATGACGGCCAGCGAAGCCGCGGTGACCTTGCGACAGACACCGGCCAACGTGTCCTGGCACCTCCGCAAGCTCGCCGAACACGGCTATGTCAGGCAGGCGACGAGCGGACCAGGTCGTCGTCGACCCTGGAAGGCCGTCGCGGAGTCGCTGAGCTGGGGAGACGATGCCGAGGACGGGACCACCGCGGCATCCCTGCAGGACGTGGCGATCGAGCGCGAGCTGCAACGGTTGCGGGCGGCCCTGGCCAACGCGCACCGGGAACCCCAGGCCTGGCGGGACGCGATGTCCGTGAACCAGTCCCAGTTATGGCTGACGCCGGATGAGGCGCGAGCCATCGGCCAGCAGGTAGGCGAGCTGTTCATGACCAGGGCGGTCGAACGGCAGAACCCGGCCAACCGGCCCGCCGACGCCCGTCTCATGTCGATGCTGGCCTGGGTCGTGCCGCACGGCCCTCTCGAGACCTCATCGTCGGAGGAAGCCCGGTGAAGGCTGCGTTCGGGCAGCCCGGATTCCGCTTGCTGTTCAGCGGGCTGCTGGCCAGCATGGCCGGTGACTCGCTGATGCTCATCGTGCTGGCGATCTGGGTCAAGGAGCTCACCGGCAGCAACGGGGCGGCCGGCCTGACTTTCTTCTTCCTCGCTGCGCCGGCCTTGTTCGCCCCGCTGCTCGGCATGGTCGTCGACCGACTTCGTCGACGTACGTTGCTGTTCTGGGGCAACCTTGCCTCCGCGGCCGCCGTCTTGCCGCTGCTGCTGGTGCGCGACCGTGGCGCTGTGTGGATCGTGTACGCCGTCGCCGTCCTCTACGGCATCTCGTTCATCATGCTGCCCGCCGGCCTCAACGGGCTGCTCAAGGAAATGTTGCCCGAGCCGCTTCTCGTCGATGCCAACGCAGCCTTGTCGACCAGCAAGGAAGGGCTGCGGCTGGTAGGTCCGTTGGCGGGTGCGGGGTTGTTCACCTGGCTGGGGGGTGGCGCGGTCGCCGTGGCCGATGCGGCGACCTTCGTCATCGCGGCGACCGTGATCGTGCTGCTCAGAGTCGGCGGGGCCGCGCCCGTACGCGAAGAGACTCACTTTCGCGACGAGGTTCTCGCGGGTGTCCGCCACATTCGTAGCGACCCCGTCCTGCTGCACACGATGACGGCAGTCGGGGTGTCGTTGCTCGTGGTCGGTTTCATGGAGTCGGCCGTCTTCGCGATGGTGGAGGCGTTCGACAAGCCTGCCGGTTATGTCGGTGTCGTCGTCTCGGTCCAGGGCGTGGGCGCGATCGTCGGCGGACTCATGTCTTCGGCGCTGATCAGGCGCATCGGAGAGACGACGGCTATCCGGTTCAGCCTCACGACGTTCGGAGCCGGCCTGGCGATCTGTGCCGCGTCGAGCCGGCTGTGGGTGGTGTTCGTCGGGGTGGTGGTCCTGGGCTATGCCCTTCCGGTCTTCATCGTCGCGTTCACCACGCTCCTCCAACGGCGTACACCTCAACGCGTGATGGGCCGCGTCTCGGCCGCGACAGACGTGATCTTGGGGACGCCCCAGGCCGTCTCGATCGCCACGGGGGCGCTCCTGGTCAGCCTGGTCAGCTATCGCGAGATCTACTGGGTGAGCGCGGCGGTCCTGGTCGCGGCGGCGGGCTACCTGGCCTGGGCCCTGCGCGGCGAGATTGTCCTCCGTGAGGCACCGGCGATCGTGGATCCACCAGCGGTAGCAGAGGTCGCCGTCAGCTCGTGCGACACCGTCGCCGGTCCCGGCGCAGCTCCGGGCGAGCGGAGCCTCAGCGGCTGACGGCGGCCTCGACCAGCTCGGCGAAGAGGCGTCCCAGGTCGAGCCCCGCGGACTCGACCGAAAGCGGCACGAGGGATGTCTCGGTCATACCGGGCGCCACGTTCACTTCGAGGAACCACACCACGCCGTCGTCATCGACGATGAGGTCGGATCTGGAGAGGTCGCGCAGTCCCAGGCTCTCGTGCGCCAGCACCGCGACGCGTGCGCACTCGGCGGCTGTGGCTTGGTCGAGTGTCGCGGGCACCACGAACTCGACCGCGCCCGCCGTGTAACGGGCGCTGTAGTCGTAGACACCGCCATCGGGCCGGATCTCGACGGCGGGCAGCGCCTGCACCGCGGCTGGGATGCTCCCGCGGTCGAACACCGGCACGGTTACCTCGACACCGCGCACGCAACGCTCGACGAGCGCGGTGGCGCCGTAGGAGAAGCAAGTCACCATCGCGTTCGGGAGCTCGCTGACGGCCTCGACCCGGGTACAGCCCAGCGCCGAACCACCCTTGGCAGGTTTGACGAACAGCGGTATTCCCAGTCGCTCGACGAGGGAGTCCATCACCGCAGCCGCTCCGACCTCGCGGAAGGTGTCCGCCGGCAACGACACCGATGCCGGCGTCCTGATCCCGACGCCCGAGACCACCTGCTTGGCGATCGACTTGTCGAAGGCCACGCGTGCGGCGGCGGGCGTCGACCCGACGTACGGGACTCCGGCCAGCTCGAGGATCTCGCGGAGCGCGCCGTCCTCACCGGCCTCGCCGTGCAGCAGCGGGATCACGCAGTCGGGCTTCTCGCGGCGCAGCCAGCTCATGAGCTCGGCGTCGACGTCGCGGACGCTGGTCTCGAGGCCGGCCGCGCTGATGGCTTCGGCGATCCGGCGGCCCGAGCGCAGTGAGACGTCCCGCTCGTGGGAGAGGCCGCCGGCGAGGATGACCACGCGCCGATGGGCAGGGTGGTCGGTGGCGGGGTCGCCCGGTTGAACGCGGGTCATCGCTGGTTGCGATGCTGATGTCGTCACGGCCACCTCAGCTCAGGTCCGATTGCGGTCCGTCGTACGCACCCGGCCTGAGCTGGGCGGTGGCGCCGAAAGTCTCCCGGAGCTCCTGTTCGGCGTCGATGACGCTCGCGAGTCGGCGCACGCCCTCGTGGATCTGCTCCGGTGTGGGGTAACAGAAGCTCAGTCGCATGCAGCGGCCGCCGAAGCCGTCGGCATAGAACGCGGTGCCGGGGACGTACGCGACCCGAGCCGTCACGGCCCGTGGCAGCATGGCCTTCGCATCCAATCCCGCAGCCAGCGTCAGCCAGACGTAGAAGCCGCCGGCCGGCCTCGTCCAGGTGGCCCGACCACCTAGGTGCTCGTCGAGAGCCGCGAGCATGGCATCGCGTCGCTCGCGGTACATCTCGTTGAAGTCCTTGATCTGGCTGCGCCAGTCATGGCCGGCCAGGTAGGCCGAGATCGCGCGCTGGCTGAACGTCGGCGGGCAGAGCGTCGCCGACTCCTGCGCGAGCACGAGCTTTTCGCGTACGGCGTGTGGCGCCACCGCCCAACCGACCCGGAAACCGGGGGCGAACGTCTTCGAGAACGAGCCGAGATAGACGACCTGGCCGGGGTCGTCGGCCCGCAGCGCGCGCATCGGCTCGCGGTCGAAACCGAGCAGGCCGTAGGGGTTGTCCTCGAGAACCAGCAGGTCATGGCGCCGACAGATGTCCAATATCTCGACACGTCTCCTTGTCGACAAAGTGACACCGGCGGGATTGTGGAAGGTGGGGATCGTGTAGAGGAACTTGGCTCGCTTGCCGGCTGCGGCTACCGCGACGATGGCCTGCTCGAGGGCGGTCGGGACCAGCCCGTCGTCGTCCATCTCGACGTGGACGACGTCGCACTCGTACGCGCTGAAGACGCCGAGCGCACCCACGTAACTCGGCGCCTCGCACAGCACGACGTCGCCGGGATCGCAGAAGACGCGGGAGACGAGGTCGACGGCTTGCTGGCTGCCGACCGTGACCACGACGTCGTCCGGGTGGGCGCCGATTCCTTCGGCGGCCATCACCTCGCAGATCTGCTCACGCAGCTGCGGGTCGCCCTGGCCGGAGCCGTACTGCATGGCCGAGGTGCCCGACTCGCGGATGAGCTCGCCGATCGTGTCGGCGACGGCGTCGAGGGGTAGGCCGGAGATGTTCGGCATACCACCGGCGAGTGACACCACCTCGGGTCGGCTGGCGACGGCGAAGAGCGCCCGGATCTCCGAGGCCTTCATGGCATGGGTGCGGGCGGCGTACCGATCGACGTATGCGTCCAGCCGGGTATGCCGCGGCAACGCGCGGTCTGCCCTGGTGCTGTCCGTGTCCGCCATGACCACCCATTCTGTCTGCTGACCACCTGCTCGGGTGCCCACTAGCATGGATGATGAGACGTGTTGCCGACCGCCGGGGTCAACGGCCGGTGCCGGAGCCGGCGTGAGCAGCAGGAGGTGTGTGATGAGTCGCAAGCTCGTGTCGATCACGCTCGACAACGTCGCAGACGTTCCGGACCCCTGTCGCTCCTGCGCCTTCTGGGAGGCGGGCACCCGGCTGCCCGAGCCCGGCCTGAAGGACGACTGGATCTCCGCCACCTTGCTGGAGTGGGGCTCCTGCGGACAGCTGCTGTACATCGATGGCGAGGTCGCCGGATTTGCCCTTTATGCACCCCCGGAGTACGTCGCCATGACGAGCCCGGTCGGCGGCAGCACGGTCAGCGAGGACGCCGTCCTGCTGATGACGGCGCGGATCCTGCCGCAGTTCGCCGCCGCCGGGCTGGGCCGGGTGTTGATCCAGTCGGTGGTGAAGGACCTGATGAGCCGCCGCGGCGTACGAGCGATCGAAGCCTTCGCCGACGCCCACGGTGACGAGCACACCTGCGTGATCCCGGCGGCCTTCCTGACCGCCGTGGGTTTCAAGACCGTGCACCCGCATCCGCGGTACCCGCGGCTGCGGCTCGACCTGCGCAGCGTCCTCACGTGGCGTGGCGAGGTCGAGGTGGCGCTCGAACGTTGGCTGGGTGCCATCCGACCCGAGAAGAAGCCTGGCCCCGTCGGTGTGGCCCCGCGCCTCAACCCTCCTGGGCCCTGGCCCGTTCCCTGACCGCCATGTCCCTGGTCGTCGTTTGCCTAGTGAACAAGGCAGGTACCAAGTCCCCAACGTGAATTTGCCTAGTTCAGAAGCCAGCTGGCTTGTGAACTAGGCAAACGCGGAGGGTCAGGGAAGGACAAGGGGAGTGGCGGGGAGGGAGATCAGGCGCCGATGAACTCGGAGAGGTGGTTGAGCAGGGCGGCCTTCGGCTGCGCGCCCACGATTGACTTGACCAGCTCGCCGCCCTGATAGACGTTCAGCGCCGGGATGCCGGTCACCCGGTAGCTGGCGGGGGTCACCGGGTTCTCGTCCACGTTCATCTTGACGAAGTTCATCTTGTCGCCGTGCTCGCGGGCGATCTCGTCGAGGACCGGGCCCACCTGACGACAGGGTCCGCACCACTCCGCCCAGAAATCCACCAGCACGGGCTTGTCGGAGTCCAGCACGGTGGTCTGGAAGTCGCCATCGGTGACGACGGGAAGGTTGCTCATCGATACTCCTGCATTCGGTCTCGGGGGTGGGTTGGGCGGCTCGGCTGAAACTAGCTCACAGGTCCGACAGGGCGGTCAGGTAACGCTCGGCATCGAGCGCGGCTGCACAGCCGGTCCCCGCTGCCGTGACGGCCTGTCGGTAGACGTGGTCGACGAGGTCACCGCAGGCGAAGACGCCGGCGAGGTTGGTGCGGGTCGTACGACCGTCGACCAGCACGTACCCCTCGTCATCGAGATCGACCTGACCCCGGACCAGCTCGGATCGCGGATCGTGGCCGATGGCGATGAACAGGCCGGTCGCATCGATCGTGCGGGAGTCTCCGGTCTGGGTGTCCTTGACCACGACGCCCTCGAGCTGCCCGTCGCCACGGATCTCGGCGACCTCGCTGTTCCAGGCGAACTCGATCTTGTCGTTCGACAGCGCGCGGGCCGCCATGATTTTGCTGGCTCGCAGCTCATCGCGTCGGTGGATCATGGTGACCTTCGACGCGAACCGGGTCAGGAACGTCGCTTCCTCGACCGCGGAGTCGCCGCCGCCGACGACGGCGATGTGCTGGTCGCGGAAGAAGAAGCCATCACACGTGGCGCACCAGCTGACACCGTGGCCGGACAGCTCCTCCTCGTTCGGGAGGCCGAGCTTGCGATAACCGGATCCCATCGCCAGGATCACGGTCTTCGCCTGGTGGGCATTGCCGGCCGTGTCGCGCACGACCTTGACCTCGCCGGTCAGATCGAGGTCGGTGATGTCGTCGGGGATGAGCTCGGCGCCGAACTTCTCGGCCTGCTTACGCAGGTCGTCCATCAGGGCCGGACCCATGATCCCGTCGGGGAAACCCGGAAAGTTCTCGACGTCGGTCGTGTTCATCAGGGCACCACCGGCCGTCACCGAGCCCTCGAAGACCAACGGCTGGAGATCGGCTCGCGCGGCATAGATCGCCGCGGTGTAACCGGCTGGTCCGGACCCGATGATGATGACGTTACGAACGTCGGTCGACACCTGCTCCTGCTTTCGTCGCGTGCGATGCACGACCGACCGGCCGCGCTGACATGTCAACCGATCTTAGGTGCTGATCATTCCCGGATCATCGCGCGCTCCCCGTGTCGATCTGGCCTCGTGGCGGGTGGGGACCACGTGGCGGCTGGGGGCGTACGGCATCGAGGTGGAGCATGAGATCAGCCGATATGTCGCTCAGTACGACGACCGGTAGAGCACTCGCTCGGGACCGGGACAGGCATACACGGTGAACCGACGATGCTGACGGTCCAGCCGCAACACCGCACGGCTCCCGTCGAACGACACCAGCGCCTCGCCAGGCTCGCCGGTTGTGGTCTCGGGCTGCACGCCGTCCGGACTGCAACGAGTGGGCGGCGACGCGACCGGGACCGCAGCACTGGCGAGGCGGGCGGCGTACGCAGCGACGTTGTTCTGGTCCAGCGTCGGCGCGGCCGAAGGCGGGATCCGTAAGGCCGGATTGTCCGGCCCGCTCCCGCTGTCATAGCCCTGGCTGCCGTCCTTGGCCGTGCCAGCACCCGAGTCTCCTCCGGTCCGTTCGGCCGCAGCGGTGGCCGCCGAGTCGGACTGCGACCCGTGGAGGAGTCCGAGCTGGTCGACGACGGCGCCCCCGACAGCGAAGACGGCGATCGCTGCCGCGGCCCCGAGCACCAACCGTCCCGGCCGACGGCGGGGCGAGGGGCTCGGTGACTCGGGCAGGTCGGAACGCTCCCGGTGTTCGGACAGCGACATCACACCGGCCGCCTGCTCGGCGCGCGTACGTTCGAGCGCGGCATCGACCGCCGTCGCGACGTCGGCAGGGATGGGCGCGACCGTTCGACCGTGGTCGACCAGCAGGCTGCGGACGTCAGCGAGCGCGGTCACGACGTCGCGGCAGGACGCGCAGGCGTCGAGGTGCGCGGACACTTCGCCGGCGTCGGCGGCCGGAAGCACTCCGGCGTCGAGGTCCGCGATCTGGTCGATCGTCGGGTGCCGACTGGCGTTCACGAGGGTGAGCCTCCATGACTGGGGGGCTCGGCAGGAGGGGGGACTGCCGAGGTGGACGTGGGCGTCCCGGAGGGGACACCGGATTGGACGCGCGAAGGGTCGTGACGGTTCCGTGACCTTCGCGGCTGGTACCCGGGCTCGTCGGTGCTCGCGTCGTCGGCGGTCGGGACCTGGCGGTACTGCGTCAGGAGCGGCACCAGCCGCGCCCGCCCTCGCGAGCACCTGCTCTTGACGGTGCCTGGCGCACAGCCGAGCAGGGCAGCCGCGTCGTCGACGGAGTAGCCCTCCATGTCGATGAGCACGAGGGCGGCGCGTTGTTCGTCGGGCAGCTGTGCGAGCGCGGTCAGGACGTCGGTCCGTCGCTCACTCGCCTCGGCGGGATCATCGGCCGGGTCGAGCGCCAGCTCGGCTGCGCGGTCCTCGTCCTCGGGCAGCGGCACGGTCGGTCGGGTCCTGCGGCGGCGCATCCGGTCCAGGCAGGCGTTGACGACGATCCGGTGCAGCCAGGTGGTCACCTGCGCCTCACCGCGGAACGTCTCGGCTCGCCGGAAGGCCGACACGAACCCGTCCTGCAGGGCGTCGGACGCCTCCTCGCGGTCCCCGGTGGTGCGCAGCGCGACCGCCCACAGCCGGTCCCGGTGGCGCCGGACCAGCTCACTGAACGCGTCCGGGTCACCGGCGACATGCGCGGCAAGCAGGTCGACGTCATCGACGCGGTCGGCGTCGTCGGTCCCCGACGTGTCCGGTGGACCGACCGAGGTCACCCGAAGACCTTGATCTCGGCGATCCGGCCCTTGTAGGAGCCGGGCTTGTCCTCAGGAAGGCTGGTGAGCCACACCAGCAGGAAGCGTGTCGTCGCCGGCTTGTCGAGGTTGAACGTCGCCCTGGTCCCGGCTCCCGTCAACGTCTGCAGCACCTGGTAGTCGTCCGGGGACCCCGTCGGCGGCGAGGTGGCGTCACTCGGTGCCCCCCGAAGCTCGAGGTCAGTCGGTTCACCTACCAGTCGGACCTCGACCCGCGACACGGATTGTGACTTCCCCAGATCCAGGATGAGGCCGACGCCCGGCTTCACCGCCGACAGCGGGTCGAAGTACGTCAGCGTCTCCCAGGACGTGCTCAGGTTTCCGTCGAAGGCCAGCGGCACCTCGTCGGGGTTCTCGTCGCCGGAGCCTGCCGGTGGCGGGTCGAAGTCCTGACCAGCGACGATCGCGATGGGTTGGGCGGTGGCGGCGGTGGTGCCGCCGGAGGTGGTCGGGTTGCCGGACGATGGTGGGCTGTCGCCGTGCGACCCGACCAGGTAGGCCAGCAGCATCGCTCCGAGCACGAGGACCGCAATGCTCGTCCACAGCACCGTGCGGCCGAGGGTCGAATGTGGTTCGCGGGCGGGCTCGACGGCGTACGTCGGCTGGTCACCCGTCGTGGGACCACCGTCGTCGCGCGGGAGCAACGCCGGCGGCAGCTCCGGAACCACCTGCGTCGTGGGGTTGGTCGGCGCCGACAGTCCGACCGTCCCGATGTTGCCGACCCCGGTGAAGCCCTCCTCGGACAGGATCTGGCTGAGGCTCTCCTTGATCTCGTCCATCGTCGTGATGGGGTCGCCGTAGCGCGGTGGATCACCGAGGATGCGATCACAGACGACGTCAAGCGTCCGCGGAACCCCTGCCCGGACCTGCCGCGGGCGCAGCAGCCGGCCATGCTCGGTCGGAGCGGCCGGCAGGCCGGCAAGGGGGCCGCCGGGCCAGCGCGCAGTCAGACAGGCATACAGCAGGCGCCCGATGTCCGTCGTGTCCTGGCGCTGCGGATCAGCGTCCTCGTCAGCGTCGGTGCGCAGGGCTGCGAACGTGCCGAGGCCGATCAGCTTGATGCCGCTGGACTTGGTGACGACGATGGTGTCGGGCGCAAGTCGCCGGTGCTCGAGTCCCATCCGATGGGCATTGGACATGGCGGCCGCGACCTCGCGCATCAGCCAGGTCGCACGCCGCGCAGCCAACGGACCGTCGTTGAGCAAGACGTTGAGGGACTGCCCGGTAGCCCATTCGCGCACGATGTAGGTGAGTTCCCCGTCGTCGACCGCGTCGAGGACCTGCAGGATGCGGGTGTCGGCGACCCGGGACGCCCGCTTGGCCGCGGCGAGGAGGTCGGCGGCGTACGGCGAGCTCGACGGCAGGATCTGCAGGACGACCGAGCGGGCCAGGATCTTGTCGCGGGCGCGCCAGGAGTGCGATTCGCCCTCGACGGCGAGCAGGTCCTCGATGACGTAACGATCCGCGAGCACACTGCCGGGTTCGACCAGATGTGCTGCCACGATCCTCCTGCTTCGTCTCGCTGTCTTCGGGGCGTGGGTGCCCGGTCCGTGCGGTGTCGCTGCACAGAGGCGGATCGAGCCGGATCCGCCGTACCGCCCTGTCTCATCGTAGGCGCTCCGGTCGACAGCTACTGCCAACTCCCCTGGTGCCGCGACGAAGGCGTCGCCCGGGACGCACCTGTCAGGTGCCGTCTTGCCGACGTCAGGCGCGAGGTGCCCCTCGACGCCGCGCGACCAACCCCACCACACGAGAGATTTCGCTGATGTGCAAGGCACGGGCCGCGACGAGATAGACGACGAGCCCGAGGAGCGCCCCGACGACGATCAGGACCAGCGAGTCAGCCTTGCTCGCCGTGTTCAGACCAGCGTGCTCGAGCCCGCGCAACGCGGCGGCCGCGACGATCGCCGCCGGTACAGCGGCCGCAACGACCCGGGCGACGAAGGTGACCAGGCCTCGACGGCCGAGCCCGTCGAGCCGGTTCGCCAGCACGCTGATCGAGACCACGGAGCCCACCGCGTATGACGCTCCGTAGGCGACGGCCAGCGCCGGCGCCACGTGTTGCGGCTCGACCAGCGACGTGAGCCCGATTGCGACTGTGATGTTCGTGACCGAGATCAGGCACTGGATGAAGAAGGGCGTCCGGGTGTCCTCGATCGCGTAGAAGCCGCGGAGCACGACGTAGTGAACGCTGAACAAGAGCATGCCTGGTGCAAACGCGATCAGCGTGTTGCCCAGCGGGCCGGTGTCGCCGGTGGAGGCCCCCCAGCTGAAGAGAACGGTCGCAAGGGACGGGCCGAGCACGAACAGCGCCACCGCGAAGGGGACGATGATCGCGAGCACGAGCCGTAGCGTCGAAGCCATCTCGGCGGCGACGTCGCCGAGCCTGCCGTCGGCCGCAAGCCGCGAGATCAGGGGCATCGTCGCCGTGGCGAGGGAGACGGTGACGATCGAGTGCGGGACCTGCGTGAACAGGAACGCGTTGGAGTAGACAGTGAAACCGCTCGAGGGCGAGACGCCGTTGGTGATGTCGGCCGGACCCGACGTGGCGAGGTGCACCATCACGTAGAACGCGAGCTGGTTGACGATCACGAAACCCACCGTCCACATGCCGAGCCGCAACGTGTGGCCGAGACCGGTGCCGCGGAAGTCCAGGCGCGGCTTGATCGTGAAGCCGCTTGCCTTCAAGTACGGGATCAGGATGACGGTCTGCAAGACGATGCCGAGCGTCGAACCGAGTCCGAGCAGGAGCTCCTGCGCGGTGGAGTAGCCGCCGACGGCCGGTTGGTCGGAGTACGCCACGAGGTAGGTGACGATGATGCCGATGGAGAGGATGTTGTTGGCGATCGGTGCCCACATCATCGGGCCGAAGCGGCCACGCGCATTGAGAATCTGTCCGATCAGCACGAACATCCCGTAGAAGAAGATCTGCGGCAGACACCAGCGCGCAAAGTCGATGAGTGAGTCGCGTTCGGCTGAAAGCGCGGGATCGGTGAAGAACTTGCTGTCGACCACGATGCGCAGGAAGAACGGGGCGATCATGACCAGCACGGCGGTGACTCCGGCCAGCACCACCGCGCCGAGGGTGATGATCCGGTTGGCGTAGGCGTCTCCGCCGTCGGGGTCGTTCTTGATCGCCCGGACGAGCTGGGGTACGAGCACCGTGTTGAAGACGCCGCCGGCCACGAGGATGTAGAGGCTGTTCGGAATCGTGGTCGCGACGTTGAACGCCTCCGCG